>NZ_VUMH01000014.1 GCF_009696265.1 Desulfovibrio porci | reverse complement strand
GAAAAGAACAGCGAACTTGCCGGTCTGGACGCATCGCTACAACTTTGTGCGTCCGCATACGGCTCTTGGCAGAAAACCTCCAGCCTCAAGGCTGAGCGGAGGGTGAACAACGTGTTGACACTCTACACCTAGGGCGCGAGGGCGTTGAGCACTTCCAGACTCAGCTTGTCCTCCAGAGCGGGCAGACAGTCCTCACGGCCCATGTCCGACCCCTCGGCGCTGACGGCCACCTGACGCATGTCGGTCTCAGCGGGTTCTCGGCCGTCGGAACGGATGCCCACCCTGGCCCGCAGGCCCCAGACCTTGCTTTTGCCCCGGCTGTCCAGCATGGCCACGCCCAGGCCCAGTAATGCGCCGCCGCCCGCTCCCCAGCCCGCGCCACTGCGGCCGTTGACGTCCACGGCGCTGCCCAGCAGCATGCCCAGCATGGCTCCAGTGGCCGCGCCGCCCAGGGCCTTGCCCGCGCTGACCGGTTCGTTTTTGGAACCCAGCGGGTAAATATCCTCAATGCGCACGCGTACCAGAATGTCGGCGGCGTTGGCCGCGTCGGCCGGGGTGAGGCCGCGCTCGCTCTGGATGTAGGCCGTGAGCATGGATTGCAGATCCGCGTTCAGATTGGGCTCGCCGCCGCTGACGGCCACGTGCACGCTCTGGCCGGATCTGACGGACACGCGCGGCAGGGGATCGAAAGGCCCCTGCACCGGGGCGCCGCCCCCCATGCCGTCTTGTCCCGCAGCGGCGTCCCCGGCCTGACGTCCGGCGCAAGCGGCCAGCAGACCGAGAAGCAGCAGGCAGAGCGGCAGGAGATGGCGGCATGACCAATGAAACGCGCGCATATACAGTCCTTTGGGGCCGTGTCCGGGCAACGTCCCGGACCGACTGGCATTATCTCAGTAGCCCAGATGGACGCGCCTGTCCAGCCGGAGGGGCCGTGTCAGCGGAGGGCCGCCCGGCCGCCGCACTTGACGCCGCCCGCGTTTGTCGTATCTTGCCCCTACAATAATAAATGCAATGAACCCGGAGCGTCGGCGGCCCCCCGCGGCAGCGCCCGGCATCCGGATGAGGACGGCGCATGGGCAAGCAGTTGATCATAGTGGAATCCCCGGCCAAGGTGAAGACCATCAAAAAATTTCTGGGGCCGCAGTATACGGTGCAGGCCAGCGTGGGCCACGTGCGCGATCTGCCCTCCAGCTCCCTGGGCGTGGACGAGGCCAATAACTTTGCGCCCCATTACGAAGTGATTGAAAACAAGAAAAATGTCGTCAGCGAACTGCGCGCCGCCGCGGCCAAGGCCGATACGGTTTATCTGGCCCCCGACCCGGACCGCGAGGGTGAGGCCATCGCCTGGCACGTGGCTGAGCTGATTCGCGACAAGGCCAAGGATATCAAGCGCATCCAGTTCAACGAGATCACGGCCAAGGCCGTCAAGGAAGCCCTGGAGCACCCGCGTGAGCTCAACGGCCATCTTTTTGACGCCCAGCAGGCCAGGCGCGTGCTGGACCGTCTGGTGGGCTACAAGATTTCGCCCCTGCTCTGGAAAACCATCAAACGCGGCATTTCCGCCGGGCGCGTGCAGTCCGTGGCCCTGCGCCTGATCGTGGAGCGCGAGGCCGAGCGTGAAGCCTTCAAGCCCGAGGAATACTGGCTGTTCAAGGCGCTGCTCGCCGCCGCCGCGCCGCCGCCGTTCAAAGCGGAACTGGTCAAGATCAGCGGCAAAAAGGCCGTCATCAGCAATGCGGAGCAGGCGGACAGCCTGGAAGCCGCGCTCAGGGGCAAACCCTTTGTGGTGGAAAGCGTGGAGGAAAAGGAGCGCGAACGCGCCCCCCAGCCGCCCTTCATCACCTCCACCCTGCAACAGGCGGCCAACCAGCGCCTGTCCTACACGGCCAAGCGCACCATGAACATCGCCCAGCGCCTCTATGAAGGCGTGGAGCTGGGCGACAAGGGGCTCACGGCCCTGATCACCTACATGCGCACGGACTCCACGCGCATTGCCGACGAGGCGCGCCAGGCGGCCAGGGACTTTATCGTCCAGACTTTCGGCCAGGACCATCTGCCCAAAAAGGCCCGCATCTACAAGGCCAAAGGCGGAGCCCAGGACGCCCACGAAGCCATCCGCCCGGTGGACGTGACCATCACGCCGGACATGGTCAAACCGTATCTGCCGCCGGAGCAGTACAATCTCTACCGCCTGATCTGGTCGCGTTTCGTGGCCTCGCAGATGGCCGGGGCCCGCTTCCACGACACCACGGCCCTGATCGCCTGCGCCCATACCCTCTGGCGCGCCAAGGGCGAGCGTCTGCTCTTTTCCGGTTTTCTGGCCGTGCTGCCGCGCGGCAAGGAGGAGGCGGACGCCGAACTGCCGCCGCTCGCGGCCGGGCAAACCCTGATCCTGAACAAACTGGACAAGGAGCAGAAGTTCACCCAGCCCCCGGCCCGCTACAGCGAAGCCAGTCTGGTGCGCGAGCTGGAAGAGCTGGGCATCGGCCGGCCCTCCACCTACGCGGCCATCATTTCCACCCTGCAGGACCGCGACTATGTGCAGCTGACCGAACGCCACTTTGTGCCCACGGACCTGGGGCGGGTGGTCTGCCGCCAACTCGTGGAGCATTTCGCCAGGCTCATGGACGTGGGCTTCACGGCCCAGATGGAGGAAGGTCTGGACAAGGTGGCCGAGGGCGGCGAAAACTGGGTGGACCTGATGCGCGCCTTCGCGGCGGATTTCAACCCCACCCTGGAGGCCGCGGCCAAGAACATGCAGAGTCTCAAGGGCGGCCTGCCCACGGACCTGCCCTGCCCGGAATGCGGCAAGCCCCTGTTGATCAAGTTCGGCAAGGCGGGCGCGTTTCTGGCCTGTTCCGGCTATCCGGAATGCCGCTACACCAGCAATTTCGCGCGCACCGAGGACGGCAAGGTGGAGGCCGTGGCCCAGGAAAAGCCGCAGTATGAAAAAGTGGGCCAGTGCCCGCGCTGCGGCAAGGATCTGGTGATCAAGAAATCGCGTACCGGCAGCCGTTTCATCGCCTGCACGGGATATCCGGCCTGCGACTATGCCGCGCCCTTTTCCACGGGCGTGCCCTGCCCGCGCTGCGGCAAGGGCAGTCTGGTGGAAAAGAGCAGCAAGCGCGGCAAGATCTTTTATTCCTGCGACCAGTATCCCCAGTGCGATTTCGCTCTCTGGGACAAGCCTGTGCCCGGCCCCTGCCCGCGCTGCGATTCTCCCTATCTGGTGGAGAAGAAGAGCCGGGACGGGGTCAAGGTCATTTGTCCGGTCAAGGGCTGCGGTTATGTGAAGGAGGGCGGCGATGCGTAAGAGCGCCAAAAAGGAAAGCGTCCCGACTCCTGTTCCGGAGACGCCCCGCCCGCCCGCCCCGCCGGATGTTCCGCCCCCGGCGGGCGAGGACAGTCTGGAGGCCCGTCTGGCCATCCTGCTGGAGGCGGGGATTCCCACGGTGCTGCTCACCGTCATCAGCCGTGAAGGTTCGGCCCCGCGTCATGCCGGCACCCGCGCCCTGCTCACCCCGGCCGGACTGGAGGGCACGGTGGGCGGCGGCGCGCTGGAGGCCCGCGCCGTGGAGGCCGCCCGCCAGAGCCTGGAGAGCGGCATTTCGGCCCGCGTTTTCTGCGATCTCACCGGTCTGACCCCGGCCAGCGACATGGTCTGCGGCGGCAGCATGGAAGTGCTCTGCGAGGCGCTCACGCCGGAACAGGCCGGGCTGTTCGCCCTGGCCGACCAAGTGCTGCGCGAGGGCGGGCGGGGCGTCTGGACCGTGGACGTGAGCCGCGAGAGTCTGCCGCAGCGCCGTCTGCATTTGGCGACCCTGCCGGAAGTCTGCCCGGAGGTCTGGCCGGAAGGCTTTGCGCGACTGGATGGCTCCCCGGCCGTGCGCGTGGATCTGGATGCGGCCCTTCCCCTGCTGGAAGAGCTCAAAAACAAGGCCGGTCTGCTCAGCCTCGGAGAGCGGGCCGTCTATGTGGAGCCTCTGGACGCGCCGCCCGTGCTGCTGCTCTGCGGCGGCGGGCATGTGTCCCTGGAAGTGGCGGGGCTGGCCCAGGCCTGCGGATTTGTGGTGGACGTGGTCGACGACCGCCCGGAATTTTCCGATCCGGCGCGCTTTCCCATGGCCCGGCGCTGCCTGACCCTGCCCGGCTTTGAAAATCTGGTGGAGGCCTGCGGCATTGGGCGGCGGCATTATGTGGCCATTGTCACGCGCGGGCACAGTTTCGACCGGGAGGCCCTGGCCCAGGCCCTGACCAGCCATGCCTCCTATATCGGCATGATCGGCAGCAAGGCCAAGCGGGAACAGGTTTACGCCTTTCTGCGCGCTCAGGGCGTGCCGGACACGGAACTGGCGGCGGTGCGCTGCCCCATCGGCCTGCCCATCGGCGCGGAGACGCCGCGTCAGATCGCCGTGTCCGTGGTGGCCGAACTGCTGGCCGCGCGCGCCGGCACCCTGCAGCGCCTGCGCTTTGAGGACTGAGCGCCGTCCGCGCGGTAGAGACGGATTTTTACAATCCGACCGCAATGTTACAGCGTGTCTGATGCAGGCGGCCTTCCCCCTCTGCCCGCCCGCTCTGAGCAGGATGCGTCTGCCCCGGGCATATGCCGAACCGGTCTTGACATTTACGTCCGGGCAAGGCTAGGTCCAGAAAGGGAGACTCTCAGCATGGAAGTTACCTTAGGGGCGTTGCTGATCGCCTTTCTGCTTTTTCTCTATCTGGAAACCAAGCGTCGGTCCGCCCGCCTGCAGAATCTGATCGCCGAGGAAAAGGCCGGAATTGCCGAAGCCTCGCGCATGACGGCCAGCATCGGCGTTTTTTCTCCGGACGCGCAGACCACGGTGATCATCGGCGCTTCCGAGGAATACGGCGCCTTCTACTACCGCATGTTGCGCCAGAGCAAGGTGATCAACCGCAGCAAGATCAATCTGGCCAACATTGCCCGCGTGGACCTGTTGATCAACGGCCGGCCGTATGACTTTGACTGCGACTCGGAGCAGCCCACCACCTCGTTGCGGGCCACCGAGCTTTGCGGCAAGATTCTCGGCTTCTTTTCGCCCGGAGAGCTCAAAACCATCCAGCGCGCGGCCATACGGATCGCGTTTGTCAGCGAAATCGGCAGCGAAAAAACCCTGGAAATCACTTCCCTGCGCACCGGCGACGAGCGGCATCGTTTTCAGCGCGTTCAGTTGCTGAAAAACGCCATCTGGTGGGTCGCTTTTCTGAACATGGCCAGTCGGCAGGCCCGGCATATGCGCGCCCGCCTGGAGGAAGAAGGCGACGGCGAGGACAGTTGAAGCACGAAAGGCGAGCAAACGGGCTTTGCTTTGGGGCGGCCCCCGATTGATTCTCTGATCCCCACAAATGTCAGCGGCGCGGCCGGAACGTGAGCGGGGGGACATTATACAAATTTACCGTATTTCGACAATAATACGAAAAGCCTGAAGCCGATGCGCTTTTTCCCCCTTTCTGTCTGCCTCTGTTAAGCCTGTTCCGGGCGCTGGCCTCCGCACACAAATATCGCGTGCAGTACGTGCCGCGGAGCGGATCATCTTTGAAATATTATATTTTTCAAAGATGATCCGCTCCGCGGCACGCTTTATTGAAGGTGTCGAAACGCTTTGAGCGAAATCCGATCTGATTCGTATGCTTTCATCCTTCCTCTTCCAGTCCTCTCCCTCCCGTGTTACAGAAATTACTAAATATTGCTTGATTGCCGATATGTGAAAAAATTTTGGGGCTGTCCTAGCTAAGAAAAAAGAGCTAGGATAACGCCATGTATGAAAGGCGCAGCAGACTAAGTAATCGGCAACAGACCGAACTCATAAAATTTTTTGTGGCAGGCGCTACGGCAAGGGCTGCCGGAGAAATGGTAGGAGTAAACCGTAACACAGCCGCATCCTATTTCATGCGCTTGCGCCGTCTTATTGCTTCCCATCTCCCCAGTTATCGGTTGTCCGGTGAGATAGAAGCTGATGAGAGTTACTTTGGCGGAGTAAGAAAAGGTAAACGAGGACGGGGAGCTGCCGGAAAAATAGCCGTTTTTGGTCTGCTGAAGAGAAACGGCAGAGTCTATACGGCAATCATTCCCGATGCCCGTACGGAAACACTTCTGCCTATCATCAGAGAACAGGTGGAGCCTGACAGCATAGTCTATACGGATACGTTTTCAGCTTACAACGCCCTGGATATCAACGGATTCCATCATCATCGCATCAATCATTCCCAGAAGTTTGCGGAACAATATAATCATATCAACGGAATAGAAAATTTCTGGAATCAGGCCAAAAGACACTTACGTCGCTTTAACGGTATCAAGCCTGAACACTTTTACTGGTTCCTCAAGGAGTGCGAATGGCGCTTCAATGGGGGCAATCATAAACAACTCCTAACTGAGCTAACTTATTGGGTAAAACAAGCTAAACATTAGTCTTAGCTAGGACAGCCCCAAAATTTTTTACGATACCATTATGGTTTTCTGAAATTTCCCGATAATAATCCACAATGGCTGGCTGTTTTTGTGGGGTTAGTCGCGATATATAGAGAAAATAGTCGCATCCAGTGTTTAAGTTGCAAGGCGCGCGGTAATCATTTTGGGAAGAGACACGTCTTCCACGCCCGTAACCGGCGGAAAATATTTCGGATGATCGCCGCATCACCGCGTCGCGGTTGACCGGAGCGCTTTGCCGTCCGGTATTCCCCTCTCCTCTCAAGGGAAAGGAGAGCCATCGGAAGTTGTTATTTCATAGCCGCGTATCCCCGTGTGTTTGTTCATTCAACCCTGAATTTGTATTCCGGCATGGAAAAAGTGAGGAGGCTCTATGAAACTTTCCGTAAAATTGGGTATGACGATAGGGGTCATCATCCTGGCGCTGTTCGGGTTCGGGATTTACAGCCTGTTCCAGATGGAAGGGCTTTACAGCCGCACCAGCACGTTCGACAACACCTATCTCCCGGCCATACTTTACTCCAACCAGATGAACACGCTCGCTTCAGATTTCCGCATCAACGAAATACGCCATATTTATACTGACGATCAGGCGAAAAAAGCCAGCTATGAAGGCACGATGAACGAGCTTCTGGCGCAGTCCGTCAAATTGCGGAACCTGCTGGACAATACCTTGAAAACGGATGTGACCAGGGAACAACTCCGGAAGGCCATGACCTTCTGGGACGAGTATCTGTCCCAATATCAAAAAATTCTTGAAACGTCCAAGGCCAACCGTACGGAAGAGGCCAGGGGTCTGCTGGACAAGACCAGAAATGAGTTCGACAACATGAAACTGGAGCTTGCCAAGCTCATTGATATCGCCAATGGCGTGGTGGACCGCTCCTCCGCCGAAGCCGCCGCCGAGTATGCGAACGCCCGCATACTCACCATCAGCCTGCTGGTCGCGGTCACCTTGCTGGGCTTCCTGCTGACCCTGTATATCATCAGGGGCGTGCAGAAGCAGTTGGGCAAGGATCCCGGCGAACTGGCCGCCATCGCCGCGCGCGTCACCTCCGGCGATTACAACATTGCCGACGGCAGCCCGCAGATCGGGGTATACGGCGATATCGTGAACATGGTGGGGGCTCTGGAAGAGCAGATCGCCAATGCCCGGCAGGAATCCGAACGGGCCGCCAAGGAGTCGGAAAACGCCAGAGAGGCTTTGCTGAAGGCGGAAGAGTCCTCCAATGAGGCGCGGCAGAAGACCGAGGCCATGCTGGAGGCGGCCGACAAGCTGGAACAGGTCGCCCAAGTGGTTTCCTCGGCCTCAAGCCAGCTTTCCGCGCAAATCGAGCAGTCGGGGCGCGGCGCGGAGCAACAGGCCAGCATGGCCGCCGAAACCGCGTCGGCCATGGAAGAGATGAACGCCACCGTTCTGGAAGTCGCCAAAAATGCCGGTTTCGCTTCCGAGGTGTCGGTGAACACCCGTCAGAAGGCCCAGGAAGGCGCCACCGTCGTGGGCCAGGCCGTCAAGAGCGTGCAAGACATCCAGCGGGAATCGCTGGCGTTGAAGGATGCCATGGCGGAACTCTCCCATCATGCGCAGTCCATCAGCCAGATCATGAGCGTCATTTCGGACATCGCGGACCAGACCAACCTGCTGGCGTTGAACGCGGCCATTGAAGCGGCCCGCGCCGGCGAGGCCGGACGCGGTTTCGCGGTTGTTGCCGACGAAGTGCGCAAGCTGGCTGAAAAGACCATGGCCTCCACGGCGGATGTGGGCAACGCCATCAAGCTCATTCAGGAAAGCACCAGCCGGAGCATGACCCAGGTGGACAACGCGGTGAGCATGATTGAGGCGACGACGAACTTCGCCGAGGAATCCGGCAAGGCCCTGCAGGAAATCGTGGACATGGCCGACCAGACTGCGGAACAGGTGCAGAGCATAGCCGCCGCCTCGGAAGAACAGTCCGCCGCCTCGGAGGAAATCAGCAATTCCGTCAATCAGGTGAACACCATCGCCAGTGAGACGGCCAGAGCCATGGAAGAGGCCTCCCGCGCGGTGTCCGATCTCGCCCAGCAGGCGCAGGGCCTGACGACTCTGATTGAGGCCATGAAGCGGGGGTAGGACGAAGCCCTGACATGAAAAGCCTTGCCCGCCCCGGCCTACGCCGGGGCGGGCAATACAGCAGCATAAGGATTTAGCGCCGGAATGCCGCTCCACGGAGCGACGCATTCCGGCGCTAAAGCGTTCTGAGGGGGCGTTGGCCGTATTTTTTTGAATTTTTTTCATCTGTTATTTCAGCTGGTTATAAAAATGGGACGCGGGGGGATAACTAGTTGAAATAGCAAGAAATTTGCCGTTATAACTTTTCCGCTGTCTCTTGGCCCGTTTCTTGCTTTTTCCCCTGGAATATGCTTTTTAGAAGGCTGTTTGAGCCCCCGTTTACGGAATCCGCGCCCGGATCCCGTTCGGGCGCAGTTCGTTCGCCGACATGTCCGTATTGCGATGAAGCCGTGCCGGCCGCAGGTCGGCCGGTTGAGTTTCGGACGCGCCGCGGCACATTTCAAGCTCAAAACCGCGGGACGGAGCCGCCGCGCGGCAACGCCGCGTTAACGGCATCGACATTGATGAACGTCCGCGCGGGGCGGACGCGCGCCTTCAACGCGGGGCCCCCGAGCCGAAAAGGCTTTTTCAGCGCGCGCCAAGGCGCCGCTCGCAACGGAGTAGTGCATGACCATGAGACCGCTGATTTTTCTTTCCCTTGTCCTGGGCCTTTGCCTGGCCCTTGCCGGTTGCGGCGAGGATAAAAAGGCCCAGCAGGCCATGTTGCCCCCGGTGGCCGTCTTTGACGTGACCGTGGCCGACGTGCCCTGGCCCGCCGAATACCAGGCCCAGGCTTCGGGTTCGCGCGCCGTGGAAGTGCGCGCCCGGGTGGAGGCCATTATTGAAAAACGCCTCTATGAGGAAGGCGATTTCGTGAAGCAGGGCCAGCTCATGTTCCAGCTGGAGCGCGACCAGTACGAAGCCAAGGTCCAGCAGGCCGAGGCGCAGTTCAACAATGCCGAGCGCGAATGGAAGCGCATCCGCCCGCTTTACGAAAAGAACGCCGTTTCCCAAAAAGAACGCGATTCCGCCCGCGCCGCCTACGAAAGCGCCAAGGCTGAACTGCGCCAGGCCAAGATCAATCTGGACTATTGCCAGGTGACGGCCCCGGTTTCCGGTTACAGCAGCAAGGAAAACTTCACCCCCGGCAATCTGGTGGGCAACAACTCTCTGCTCACCTATGTGAACCAGACCGATCCCATGTATATCGACTTTTCCATTGCCGCGCCCGAACGCATGCGCCGCCAGCAGCTGGCCGCCGCCGGGCGGCTGCGGTTCCCCGAAAACGGGCGCTACAAGGCGCGGCTGCGCCTGCTGGACGGCACCCTGTACAAGGGCGAGGGCGAAGTCACCTTCATCGACAGCCAGGTGCAGCCCAGCACGGGCGTCATCAAGGCCCGCGCGGTCTTCGCCAATGCCGACGGCCACATCATGCCCGGCCAGTATGTGCGCCTGTACATGGAAGGCGACGTGCTCAAGAACGCCGTGCTCATCCCGCAGAAGTGCGTGGTGCTGACCCAGAAAGGTTCGCTGGTCATGGGTCTGGACAAGGACAACAAAGTATACGCCATCCCCGTCACCCTCAGCGTGGCCGTGGGCGACCGCTATTTGGTGGACTCCGGCCTCAAGGGCGGCGAAAGGATCATCAGCGAGGGCCTGGTCAAGGCCCGGCCCGGAACCCAGGTGCGCGTGCAGGAGCCTGCCGCCCAACAGCAGCAGGCTCAGGCTCCCGCCGCTCAAAAGTAGGTACATATGGCCGCTTCCGCTAAGCCGAATCTCTTTTTGCGCCGGCCGGTCCTTTCGGCCGTCATTTCCATCGTGATCACCCTGGTGGGCGCGCTGGCCATGAAGGCGCTGCCTATTGCCCAATATCCGGACCTCGTGCCGCCCACGGTGCAGGTCAGCGTGTCCTATCCCGGCGCCTCCGCTGAAACCATCGCGGGCACGGTGCTGGCCCCGCTGGAAGTGAACATCAACGGCGTGGAAAACATGCTCTACATGACGTCCACGGCCGCTTCCGGTTCCGGTTCGGGCAGCATCAGCGTCTACTTCGCTCTGGGCACCAACCCGGACATGGCGCTGGTCAACGTCAACAACAAGGTTAACCTGGCCCAGACCCTGCTGCCCGAAGAGGTGCGCCGTCAGGGCGTGACCGTGGTCAAAAGATCCCCGGCCATGTTGCAGGCCTTTTCCTATTACTCGCCTGACGGCCGCTACGACGAGGTCTACATCCACAACTGGATGCAGATCAACGTGGTGGACGAGCTCAAGCGCGTGCCCGGCGTGGGCGACTGCTCGATCTTCGGTTCCATGAGCTACGCCATGCGCATCTGGCTTCAGCCGGACAAGCTGGCCAAATACGGCCTGAGCGTGGGCGAGGTGGCCCAGGCCATCCAGGATCAGAACTCGCAGTTCGCGCCCGGCCGACTGGGCGACATGCCCTCACCGGCCTCCACCCAGCTCACCTGGCAGATTGATACCGAAGGACGTCTGATCACGCCCGACCAGTTCGGCGAGATCATCATCCGCACCGGCGAGGACAGCGCCATGCTGCGCCTCAAGGATGTGGCCCGCATCGAGTTGGGCGGCCAGGACTATAGCGTGAGTTCCCGCTTCAACGGCGTGCCCGCGCGTATGGGCGCGGTCTATCTGCTGCCCGGCGCCAATGCCATATCCACGGGCGAGCGGGTTACCGCCCGCCTGAAGGAGATCGCCAAAACCCTGCCCGACGGGCTGTCCTACAGGATCGTGGTGGATACCAACGACTTTGTTATGGAATCCATCAAAGAGGTGATCAGCACTCTGGTGGAAGCCATGATCCTGGTGTTCATCGTGGTTTACGTCTTCCTCCAGAACTGGCGGGCCACCCTGATTCCCTGCATCGCCGTGCCGGTGTCCATCATCGGCACCTTCGCGGGCATGTACGCCCTGGGCTACTCCATCAACACCCTGACGCTCTTCGGCATGGTGCTGGCCATCGGCATCGTGGTGGACGACGCCATCGTGGTGCTGGAAAACGTCGAGCGCATCATGAGTTCCGAGCACCTGCCGCCCAAGGAGGCCACGGCCAAGGCCATGAACGAGGTCACGGCCCCGGTTATCGCCATCGTGCTGGTGCTCTGCGCGGTGTTCATCCCCGTGTCGTTCATGGGCGGTCTGGCGGGCCAGATGTACAAGCAGTTCGCCATCACCATCTCGGTGTCCGTGGTGCTTTCGGGCATTGTGGCCCTGACGCTCACCCCGTCGCTCTGCGCCCTGTTGCTCAAGCCTCATGCCCATGATTATACGCCGCCGCGCGCCTTTGTCTGGTTCAACTACGCCTTCGGGCGGGTGACCCACCGCTACCTGCGCACCGTGCGCTTCATCAAGGATTCGAGCCTGCGCGCCATGACGTTGTTCGCCCTGATGGTGGTGGCCATCGTCTGGCTGCTCAAGGTGGTGCCCGGCGGCCTGGTGCCCAATGAGGACCAGGGCTATATCCTGGGCATGGCCATCCTGGCCGACGGCGCTTCCCAGCATCGGACCACGGCGGTTACGGAAGTGCTGAGCGACTTTGTGCTCAAGCAGCCTTCGGCCTCCCACGTCGCCACCATTAACGGTCTCGACATCACCTCCATATCGGTGAAAAGCAATTACGGCACCTTTTTCGCCACGCTCAAGCCCTGGAGCGAGCGCAAAGGCGAGGATGAATCCGCCGAGGCCCTGACCAAGAAGGTCATGGCCGTGACCATGATGCAGCCCGAAGCCGTGGTGCTGGGCTTTACGCCGCCGCCCATCAGCGGCATGAGCACCACCGGCGGTTTTGAAGGCTACATCCAGATGCGCGGCGACGGCACCATTTATGATCTGGAAGCCAACGCCAACAAAATGGTGGCCGAGGCCATGTCCAAAAACGCCGACGGCACGCCCAAGTATCCGGCCATCGGCAATGTGCAGAACCTCTTCTCCACCGGCGCGCCCCAGCTCTACGCCAATCTGGACCGCGAACGCTGCAAGGACATGGGCGTGAGCGTCAGCGACGTGTTCTCGGCCATGGGGGCCACTTTCGGCACGACCTACGTGAACGACTTCAACTACATGGGCCGCACCTTCCAGGTGCGCATGCAGTCCGAGGCCGCCTACCGCATGCTGCCGGAATCGCTCAACGACGTCTTTGTGCGCAACAACAAGGGCGAGATGATCCCGCTCACCGCCGTCATGACCCTGGAGCGGCGCACCGCGCCCCAGGTCATGGAGCGCTACAACGTGTTCCCGGCGGCGCACATCCTGGGCAACCCGGCCAGCGGCTATTCCTCGGGCCAGGCCCTGGACGCCATGGAGCAGGCCGCCAACGCGGTGCTGCCCAACGACTTCAGTCTGGGCTGGGTGGGGTCGGCCCTGCAGGAAAAGCTGGCCAGCGCGGACACCACGCTCATCTTCGTGCTGGCTCTGGTCATGGTCTTCCTGATCCTGGCCGCCCAGTACGAGTCCTGGTCCCTGCCCCTGGCCGTGCTCACCGCCGTGCCTTTCGGCGTGTTCGGCGCGCTGGCGGCCACCTGGTTCCGGGATCTCTCCAACGACGTGTACTTCCAGGTGGCCCTGGTCACTCTGGTGGGCCTGGCCGCCAAAAACGCCATTCTGATCGTGGAATTCGCCGTGGAGTCCTGGCGCGACGGCCGCAGTCTGGACGTGGCCGCCATGCACGCCTCGCGCCTGCGCTTCCGGCCCATCGTGATGACCTCCCTGGCCTTCATTCTGGGCTGCGTGCCTCTGGCCATCAGCTCCGGCGCGGGCGCCAACAGCCGTCACGCCATCGGCACGGCGGTCATCGGCGGCATGCTGGCGGCCACCTGCATCGCCACGCTCTTTGTACCGTACTTCTTCAAGACGATTATGCAGCTTTCGCTGAAATTGCAGGGCAAGAAAGACCCCAATGAAGGCAAGAGCCGTTATGACGACGATCCGGAGGACATATGAACGCCCCCTATACAATCCGTCGGGCTCCGGCTTTTGCCGCGATCCGCGCGCTGACGCTGGCGGCGACGTTCGCCTTGCTGCTTTCCGCCTGCTCGCTGGCGCCGCGTTATGAGCGGCCTGAACAGGACATTCCCGAACAGTGGCGGAAGGTGGATCTGGGGTCCGCGCCGCTGAACACGGACTGGTGGACCCGCTTCAACGATCCTGTGCTCACGGCCCTGGTCGAGGAAGCCTTGAAAAACAATCAGGATCTGGCCGAATCCCTGGCCAGGATCGACTCCGCCGCGGCGCAGGTGGGCGTGGCCACATCCGCCCTGTTCCCGTATGTCAGCGCTGACGGCGGCGCGAGCTCGCAAAGCTCGTCCACCCGGGTCGCCAATTACAGCACTCAGGCCGACCGCACCAACACCAACTACCAGGGTTCGCTCAACGCCTCCTGGGAGCTGGATTTCTGGGGCAAGTACCGCAATAACCGCACCATGCTCAGCGACGTGCTGATGAACAGCGTGGTGGGACATGAGGCCCTGCGGCTTTCCGTGGCCGGGCAGACGGCTCAGGGCTATTTCGCCCTGCTGGCCCTGGACATGCAGCTGGACACGGCCCGGCGTACCCTGAAGAGCCGCGAAGACGCCTTCGGCATCTACACCAGCCGCTACAAGCAGGGCGACATCACCGAACTTGACTGGCAGCGGGCCAGGGCCGAGGTGGAAACCGCCCGCGCCCAGGTGCACACCAGCACCGTGGCGGTGGATCAGGCCGAAGCGGCGCTGGCCGTGCTGTTGGGTCGCTCGCCGCGCGACATCATCAACAGCGCCATGCCGCGCGGCATGGCCATCGGCATGCTGCCTTCGCCTCCGGTGCTGCCCGCCGGTCTGCCCTCCGAACTGCTGGAGCGGCGTCCCGACGTGCGCGCCGCCGAATACCTGGTCATGGCTTATAACGCCAATATCGGCGTGGCCCGCGCCCAGTTTTTCCCCTCCATCTCCCTGACGGGCATGCTGGGCACGCTCAGCGCGGCTGTGGGCAATCTTTTCATCAATCCGTCCGCGGCCTGGAGCTACGGCGCCAGCGGCACGCTGCCCATCCTGGACTTCGGCAACAACTGGTACAACCTGAAGGACGCCGAGGCGCAGAAAAAAGCCGCCATCGCGGTGTATCTGAAGACCGTGCAGACTGCCTTCCAGGATATCCGCACCTCGCTTACCTCCCAGCGCGAGGCGGACGCCATTGTGCGCAGCATGCAGATCCAGGTGGAAAGCCTGCGCCGCGCCGTGGACATCGCCCGCCTGCAATACGACAACGGCTATACCGACTATCTGACCGTACTGGATGCCGAACGCCAGCTTTTCTCCGCCGAGCTGCAACTGGCCGCGGCCCTGCGCGACCGCCTCAACGCGGTAGTCAGCGTGTGCATGGCGCTGGGCGGCGGCTGGGCTGATCCGGGCAAGAGCCCGAGCTTCCCGGTGGTCAACACCGAGCGTCTGTTGCAGGAAGAAACCGGCGTGGGCAAAACGGCGCCCGCCGCCGCACCCGCGTCGAACGGCAACTAAGCTTCACGCAGACTGAAAAACCCCGGCCCAGGCCGGGGTTTTTACGTTTCCCGCTTCCGGCCGTGGAGGCGGACAGGCCGGGCTTTACAGAAGCACGCGGGCTGAAGTAAAAAAGATCATGATGAAGCAGAGAGTGATAATGATCCTTGCCGCGCTTGCGCTTCTGATCTGCGGCATGCGGCCGGATGTGCCGGCTGCGGAGCAGAAAGGCGCGCCGTCGGCGTCGGCCGCCGGAAAGCGGGACAAGGCCGCCGCCCGGAAAACGCAGGCCCTGCACGGTTCGGCCTGGGCCTTCGGCCAGTCCGAGGACCGCAATTCGGCCATCTGGCGGCAGGGCACGCCGGCGCAGAATCTGCACAAGAGGGCCGTGAGCGGCGCCGGGGGCGGGAAGAAGGCCATGAATACCGCGCCGGGCATCGACAATGCTCTTAACGCGGCGAGCGGCAGCAAGAAAAAGCCGAAGAACGGCCTGGGCCTCAGTGTTGAGAACGAGACTTCCGCCTGGCGGGAACGCCTGCCGGCGGAGGGCGCGCGACCCGACGAGAGCCTGCCGCTGGAAAGCCGCCATGTGGTACGGGCTTTCGCGGATGTGGAAGCCGGGGATGATTTGAGCATCAGCGTGGGACCGGAGCTGATTCTGAAGGACGAACAGAACCGGGATCACAGCGCCAGTAACAGTCAGCCGGATTCGGCCCTGGGGCTTGGCATGCAGTTCAAACTGGATTTCTAGAGCGGTTCCGCATTGAAAGCAGGTATTTTCAATGGCAAATTGCTCTGAGAAACAATTTTCGGCGCATTTTCAGCGATGAGACGCACCCACACCGCTCCGCCGCCTGCCTTTCCGGCTGAATGAACCGTTGAAAAAATAGAGCGGTTCAAAGGCGATTCTCACCAGGCCGCCGTCCGCGTTGACGGATTCCTCCGGCGTGCCTTTCCATCCATGGATTTTTGTATGGAACCTCTGGAAGCCAAAAGCTATCTTGCGCCTTTTGATCCGGTCACCAGACCGGTATTCTGGTTCAATGACGATTTTCCTCCCGACACCTGGAGCAAGCCTCATGCGCATCCTTGGGGCGAGCTGGCCTACACCGGGCACGGCTGTATGGTCATGTGCACGAAGCAGGGCAACTGGCTGGCCCCGCCCCATCGGGCCGTCTGGGTGCCGGCCGGCTGTCGGCATGAGTGGTATGTGCCCTGCGAGGCCAGGGATTGCTCCCTCTGGATTGACCAGCGTGTGCTGCTGGGGGTGGAGCGCTTCGCGCGCTGCCACGTGATGAAGGTCACGCCCCTAGTGCGCGAGCTGTTGCTGCATCTCACCCCGCAACCCTATCCCTATGGCGAGGATGCCCGTGGCCGCCAGGTGGGCGTATTTCTGGACCTGCTGCTGGAATTGCCGGAAGTGGCGCAGCCTCTGGCCATGCCCAGCGACCACCGCCTGGTGGAGTTGTGCACGGCTCTGCTCACAACGCCCGGCGCGGCCACTTCCCTGGCGCAATGGGCTGAGCGCCTGGGCATGTCCGAGCGTAATCTGGCCCGTCTGTTCCGCCGGGAAACCGGCACCTCCTTCCGCACCTGGCGCCAGCGCCAGCGCATGCAGACCGCCCACGACCGTCTGAAGCAGGGCGAAAGCGTCACCGACGTGGCTCTGGACAGCGGCTATTCCTCGGTTTCCGCCTTTATCTCCACCTTCAAGCAGGTCTTCGGCCGTACGCCGGGCCGCGTGTTTCGGACGCGCAACGGCAGATAATTTCAGTGCCTTTTCACGGGAGCCGGACAGCCTGCGGTTGTCCGGCTTTTTATTTTTTTGTCCGATTGGCGACAGATTTTGTCAGATTTCAGCAAGCACCGCGCCTGAAAAAGGCGCTATCTGAAAATTGAGGAGAAAAAACACCGGCCTGTCCGAGCCGGTGTGAGTTGCCAGTGCAGATTAATATTAAGAGTGTGCATTCGCAACATGTAAAGACGCCCACTTCGGCGCGTAACAGCGCAAATAAATTGTGCTTACGCCTTCGTGGCGGACGGCTGCTCTCGCAGCCGCCAGAGCAATTTCAAAATGAACCTGCTCTAAAACCGGAATTTTCATAACTCGCACTTTGCGGAGGGTAGCCATGTCCGACATCAGGATCAAAAACTTCATCAACGGCGAATGGCAGGAAGAGGCTGGCGGCAAACGCGTTCCGCTCTACAATCCCTCCACCGGCGGGGAAATAGGCAGCGTGCCCATTTCCGGCCCGGCCACGGCGGAAGCGGCCATCGCCACGGCCCACGCGGCCTACAGGCCCTGGCGCAATCTCTCGCTGGCCAAGCGTATGGCCTATATCTATAAAATCCACGACTGCATGGTGCGGGATCTGGAAAAGCTGGCTCAGGCCATCGCTCTGGATCAGGCCAAGCATGTTTCCGAGGCGCGCGGCGAAGTGCAGCGGGTGATCGAAATTCTGGAATCCGCCGCGGCCACGCCGTCCATGATTCAAGGCGACACCCTGGATTACATCTCCACCAATATTTCGGCCAAGGTGGTGCGCCAGCCGCTGGGCGTGTTCGGGGGCGTGGCTCCCTTCAACTTCCCGGCCCTGGTCTTCGGCTGGTTCATTCCCTACGCCATCGCCGTGGGCAATACCTTCATCTTCAAACCTTCCACCCAGTCGCCGTACTTCATGCAGCTCATCTGTGAAATCTTCATGGAAATCGGGCTGCCCGCCGGTGTGGTCAACGTGGTGCACGGCAACCGTGACATTCCCGGCTCCTGGTATGAGGACCCGCGCATGGCCGGGGTCTGCTTGGTGGGCTCCACGCCCACGGCCAAGGCCATGGCAACCGGTTGCGCCAGGGGAGCCAAGCGCTCCATGCTGCTGGGCGGGGCCAAGAACCTGCTGCTGGTCATGGAAGACAGCAATATGGACGTCTTTATCAACAACTTTCTCAATTCCTGCTACGGCTCGGCCGGGCAGCGCTGTCTGGCCGGTTCCATCGTGGCCGCTGTGCCCGAAGTCTACGAAGAAGTGCTGGAGCGCATGATCGAGGCCTCCAAAACCGTCAAGGTGGGCGACGCCTTTGATCCCGACGTCTATATGGGCCCGCTGATCTCCCGCAAGGCAGCGGACAATGTGCTTGAGTACGTGGACATCGCCCTCAAACACGGCCAGGGCTGCAAACTGGTCCTGGACCGCCGCCGGGTCGACCTGCCGGAAAAGAACAAAAACGGCTACTTCGTCGGCCCCTGCATCATCCGCGACGTGACGCCCTGCAATCCTCTGTTCACCACCGAAGTGTTCGGGCCCCTGGTGGCCACCATCAAGGTGGCGGACATCCACGAGGCCATCGAACTGGTCAACAGCTCGGAATACGGCAACGGGGCCTGCATCTTCACCCAGAACATGCACTATGCCGAAGTGTTCAGCCGCGACACGGACGTGGGCATGGTGGGCGTGAACGTGGGCATCTGCGCGCCGCATCCCTATGTGCCCTTCGGGGGCATCAAAGGCTCCCTGCTGGGTACGGACAAGGTACAGGGCAAGGGCGGCATCGACTTTTTCACCCAGCACAAGGTCACCACCACGCGCACCTATGATCCCAAGGGCAAGGCCGGGCAGAACGCGCCCGCCGCGCCGCGCGTGCGCTCCTGCGTGGCTTCGTAGCGCATGAAGCGACAACGGGGCGCGGCCCCGCGCCCCGTCACAACACCCTCTAATTCCGGAGGCATGAGGATGAAATTACGCAACTTTTTAGGGCTGGCTCTGGCCGCCGTCCTGCTGCTGGCCGCCGCGCCCATGGCGCGGGCCAAGGAAATCATCAAGGTCCCCTCGGCCTGGATGAATGAAAATGAAACCTTCGCCGTCTGGCTGGCCCATGAAAAAGGCTGGGACAAGGAAGAAGGCATTGAGCTTGAAATCAATTACTTCAACTCCGGCATGGACATTGTTAACGCCACGCCCTCGGGTTCCTGGGTGGTGGCGGGAAACGGAGCGGTGCCCGCTGTCTGGGGCGCGTTGCGCTACAACACCTATGTGATCGCCATCGGCAACGACGAATCCTACACCAACGGCATTCTGGTCCGCCCGGACAGCCCCATCGCCAAGGTCAAGGGCTGGAACAAGGACTTCCCCGACGTGCTGGGCAGCCCGGAAACCGTGCGGGGCAAAACCTTCCTCTGCACCACCATGTCGTCGCCGCACATGGCCCTGTCCTCCTGGCTCAAGGTGCTGGGCCTCACGGACAAGGACGTGATCATCAAGAACATGGACCAGCCCCAGGCGCTGGGAGCGTTTGAAAACGGCACCGGCGACGGCGTGGCCCTCTGGGCTCCGCATCTCTATGTGGGCGAGGCCAAGGGCTGGAAGATGGCCGGCGACATCAAGAACTGCGGCCAGACCCTGCCTATCGTGATCCAGGCCGACAAGAAGTTCGCCGACGCCAACCCCGAGGTCATCGCGGCCTTCCTGCGCGCCTATATGCGCGGCATCCACATGCTCAAGAACGAACCTCCGGAAAGCCTGGCGCCCCTGTACCGCCGTTTCTTCATGGAGTGGGCCGGCCAGCAGTACACCCCGGAAGTGGCCCTCAAGGACATCAAGACCCACCCGGTGTTCAATTATGAAGAACAGCTCAAGCTGCTGGACAACTCCAGGGGCATGAGCGAAGCGCAGCAATGGCAGCAGTATCTGGCCGCCTTCTTTACCCAGCTGGGCCGACTGACCCCCGCTGAATATGAAAAGGTCAAGAGCGCCGACTATGTAACCGACAAGTTCCTGAAGATGGTCAAGCAGCCTGTTCCGCCGTACAAGTAAACCTGCGCGTGCTGTCCCCGCCTGAACGGCGGCTGTCCAGGGGTCCCGCGCGTGCGCTGCGCGCGGGACCTGTTACGCTCAGGAGCGCCGCTCCAGGGTGAAGCGATTTCAGTCCGCGCGGACCAGCGCCCACAGAAGCATGACGTATTGCACGCATTGCGAAACCGCCACAGCCCCGTTAGCGACGCTATGCCGATGGTTATGGGCACCATATGGCATTGCGCGATAAGGCCGATGGCGGCCTGCACGTCCGGGAGGAATCTTGCAAAGAGCGGACGGGCATCCGGTTCCCCGATACGGGGCGGAGGCGTTCCGCGCGGCCTCCGCCCCGGCGCGTCAGGACGCCATTTCCAGAGCCCGTCGGTGGGTGGCCAGAACAGCGTCAATGATGGCCCCGCGCACAGCCAGACGGTCCAGTTCGTTGGTCCCCGCAATGGATGAACCGCCGGGCGAGCAGACGTTCATGCGCAGTCTGGCGTGGGGCGTGTCGGGGTTCTCTTGGGCCAGTCTGACGCTGCCGAGCATGAGTTTTTCCACAAGCTGTTTGGCGTCGAGGTAGGGGAAGCCCAGACGCAGACCCGCTTCCACAAAGGATTCCAGCAGATGGAAGATGAAGGCGGGCCCGCTGCCGATGAGCGCGGAAAACTCGGGAATCTGGGATTCGTGCAGCACCACGGCGGTGCTGATGGCGCTGAACAGCTCCAGCACCAGTTTTTTCTGCGTTGCGTCCAGGGTCGGGTCGTCCAGACAAAGCGCGCAACAGCCTTCGCCCACCATGGCGGGCGTATTGGGCATGATGACGACGGCCGGGCAGGCTTGGGCGCTGTAGGTCTTGATCCGTTCCAGCGCTACGCCCGCCGCCAGGGAGACCAGCAGCTTGCCCGTCAGATGGGCAGCTATTTTTTCCACCACGCCCCGCACATGCTGCGGCTTCACCGCGATAAGCACCACGTCGGCCTGCCGGGCCGTCTCGATTTCATCGGCGCAGGGCGCAAGGCCGCAGCGTTCCCGCAATCCCTCAAGGGCCGCCGGGCTGGGATCGAAACCAATGACGCGCCATGTGCCGAGTTTTGCCACGCCCTCCAGGATGGCGCCGCCCATGTTGCCGCAGCCGATGCTTCCGAAAGTCAGCATGCCGTTCTCCTTGTTTTTTATTTGAGCAGGGATGCCCAGAGGCCCAGCAGCAGGATGATCCCCACCGCGCCGGGCGCCACAATGACCACAAAGAACTGCCAGTGCCGGGTTACGCGGAGTCTGCCCGCGCCTTTGTTGGCCTCGGCGGCAAAGGCGGCGAAGCCGAAACGCCGGGCCACGAACAGGCTTGTCAGCAGCGCTCCCACGGGCATGATCAGGGCCGTGACCATGTATTCGATGAAGACGAAGATGCTTCTGCCCCAGAGCCGGATGCCGGCCCAGGGCGCGTGCTCGCCATAGGAGAGCAGGGTGGGAAGGCTCAGCAGCAGCACGGCCGACAGGACCAGCGCCAGGGTTGTGTCGCGGCCCAGCTCCAGAACTTCGCCCAGGGCGCTTACAACGCCCTCCACTAGGCCCAGCCCGGAGGCGAAGCCCGAAATGATCAGCAGAAAGAAAAAGACGGCGCTGAGCGGCCAGCCGCCGGGCATATGGGCGAAGATGGCGGGCATGGTCTCGAAAATCAGGCCGGCGCCCGCGGCCTTGTTCAGGCCGAAGGCGTGCATGGCGGGAAAGATGACCAGTCCGGCCAGAATGGACACGGCCGTGTTGATGCCGGTGATGATCAGGGCGTCGGCCACGATATTGCTTTTTTCGCTCAGATAGCTGCCGAAGACGAACGCCGTGGAAACGCCGATGCCCACGGCGAAGAAGGTATGGCCCAGCGCGTCCAGGGCCATCTGAAGGTTGATGCGTCCGAAATCCGGCTTCAGAAACCAGGCCAGGCCCTCCCCGGATCCCGGCAGGCAGAGCGATCCGGCCGCCAGAAGGCCCAGAAAAAGCAGCAGCACGGGCATCAGATACTTGCAGGCCCGTTCCAGGCCGCGTTTCAATCCCGCCCGGATGACGAGGCCCATCAGCAGCACGGCCGCGAGCACATACGGCCCCAGGGCCGGGACGCCGGACGACGCGGCGTCGAACACGGCGGCGAGACTTGCCGGGTCCGTGCCGTGAGCAAAGGCGCCGCCAAGGCTTTTCAGCCAGTAGACCAGCAGAAGGGCCAGAATGACGCTGTAATAGGACAGGATGCCGATGCCTGCCGCCACGCCCAGCCAACCCGCCAGCCGGAACGGGCTGCGCGGCGGCGTCAGCCGCCGCATCCCCAGGATGCCGCCGTGCCGCGTGCGGCGGCCAAGCGCTATCTCCGCGATGAACAGGGGCACGCCCACTACCAAGGTGGCCAGCAGATAGACCAGAAGAAAGGCTCCGCCGCCGTTCTTGCTCATCATGTAGGGGAAACGCCAGATGGCCCCCAGGCCCACGGCAAATCCCGCTGTGGTCATGATGAAGCCCAAGCGGCTTCCCCAGGCGGCGCGATGGTCCATGTTCAGTTCCTCTAGGTCACGGCGCGTCATGGCGAAGCGTCGTGTCCCGCGCGTATTTTCCGGCTGTAGGCTCACCGGCTCCGCATCCGGATGCCGGTATTTTCACCCTGAAATCCGGATGCGGCGGTCAGGACGAAAGAGCGCGGCTATGCAGCGGCGGCCGCAGCTTCTTCCTCTTCCAGCAGGGTCGTGTCCGCTTGTGAATCGGCCAGACGGCGTTTGGCTTCGTCGGCGCTGATCTTCACGATGCCGATGCCCAGCATGGCGCAGGCCAGGCCGATGAAGACGCTGGAGTAGTTGAAGACCATCCACGGAAGGTAGTCAAAGGCGCTCACGCCCAGAACGCCGCTCATGTACACGGCGCCGGAGGCCCAGGGAATGGCGCCGTCGAGCATGGTGGCCGAATCCTCCAGGGCGCGGGACAGGTTCTTGGGATGCAGACGGCGCTTGAGATAGGAATCCTTGAACAGGGAACCGGGAATGAGAATGCCCATGTAGGCCGAGCCCGTGGAAAAGCAGAGCACCACGCAGGACAGAAGGGTGGAGATGATCAGGCCCCCGTCCGTGCGGACCCGGCCAAGCAGTTTTTTCAGCACCGTGGTCAGCATGCCGCTGCCGTGCATGATGCCGCCGAAGGCCATGGCAACGCAGAGCATGCCCATATTTTCCAGCACGCCCATCATGCCGCCGCGATTAAGCAGAGCCTGCACGGAGGGAATGGGCGTGGCCAGATAGTGGGTCATGCTCACCTTGAAGCCCGTGGTGGTGGAAAGGATGCCGTACCTGAGATCAAAGCCCTGGATCAGGCAGCCCAGAGCCACGGAAAAGACCGTGGTCAGCACGATGGTCGGCAGGACAGGCCACTTGAGCAGCGAACCGGCGATCAGCAGAATGACGGGAACAGCCAGTAGGAAGTGCAAGTTGTAAATTTCCGTCAACTGGTTCATAAAGTCCTGAACCTCGGCGGGCGTGCGCAGGTCGCCGGTGAAGCTGGACGAGGTGATGAAGAAGACCGCCACGCAGAGAATCGTGCCGGGAATGGTGGTATGGAGCATGTGCCCGATATGTTCGTAGGTCTTGGCTCCGGCCACGGCGGGAGCCAGGTTGGTGGTGTCGGAAAGCGGCGAGAGCTTGTCACCCACGTAGCAGCCGCTCAGGGCCGCGCCCGCCACAGGGGCCAGGGGAATGCCCAGGCCCTGGGCGATGCCGATCATGGCCACGCCGATGGTGGCGGCCGAACCCCAGGACGTGCCGGTGCAGCATGAGGTGAGCGTGCAGATCAGAAAGGCGCTCAAAAGCATGTAGTTGGGGTTCACCAGTTGCAGACCCCAGTAAACCATATACGGCACCGTGCCGCAGAACATCCAGGCCCCGACCATGCAGCCCACGCTGAAGATGACCAGCATGCCCTGCATGGCCACGTCGATTTTGTTCAGAATGGCTTCTTCCAGGTTCTGCCAGGGGCAGCGCAGGTACCAGGCCATCAGTCCGGCAATGACGGCGGAGCAGAGAATAAGAGGCTCGATGCGGTAATTGAGGTAGAGACGCCCGCCCATCAGAATGACGAACATCATGACGAGCGGAATGATTGACTGTAACAGCGACGGTTGTCTGCCAGGCGTGTTCATAGAGTACCTCTTAAGCGTTTGGGATACGGAGAGTCGCAGAACCTTTGGTATTCCAGCTTAGGGTATGCTGCCGCTGAACTTCCACTTCAGCGGCAGCTTTTTATTCCACCCTGGTGACGATGGTGATGTTGCGCCGGGCAAGTTCCCCCTGCATGAGGTCCAGGGGCATGGCCATGGGCAGGACCACGCCCCGTTCCTTGAACGCGCCCCGCGCGATGAGCCCGGCGGCGATGGAGACCGTGAAACCCACAAGGCGCTGCATGGACGTGAGGCCTGTGGCGGGGTCCGCGTAGTCGATGATGGTGTGGATCACGCGCACGGACCTGCCCTGCCTGGAGCCAGAGGCCTCCACCCGGATGTAGCCGATGTCCCGCTCGTGCTCGCGATACCAGAATTGCTCCTGCGCTGTGAGCAGGGCGGTGCAGAAATCCAGCGGCGAAACGGCCGCGCCCTTGACCATGACCGGCTCTTCCCGCAGGAAACCGCATTTGATCATGACGTCCCAGAAAGCGCAGTGGCCGGGGCGGCGGGCCGAAAAGCGGTTCATGTTGCGCACCTTGCCGCTGATGCCGAACATCTCGGCAAAATTCTGGCAATTGCCCGCAGCGTAGCACTCAAGATCGCAGTCCAGGGTTTCGTCGTGCAGAATGTGCGTGTTTTCCGGCGCGTAGAGTTTTTCCGCCGGCACCTCCACCACCTGGCCGTCCACGATTTTCTTGGTGGCGCGATAGTAGGAGACGAGCGTGCTCCGGGGCGACCAGGAGAATTTGTACGAAAGGGCGTTGTCGCAGGCGGCCTCCTCGGGAAAGCCCGCGCCGTAGGAGTAAAAGTGGTCAATTTCGTCCAGCCTGCCCAGAGCGTCGGCGCCCAGCATCAGGTCCAGGCCGGGGTCCATGCCGAATGCGATGAGCAGTGTGCAGTCCTTACGGCGGGCCTCGGCGTCAATGGCTTCCATTTCGGCCTTCATCCTGCGGAAGATGGCCGGGTCGGTCATGGACTGGCCGATGTAATACATGCTGCTGACCAAATGCACGCCCGCCTCGGCCGCCAGGCGGCCCACCTTCATGGCGAATTCCACAGGCAGCAGTTCGATGACGACGTCATGCTCCGCAATGAGCGCGCGCAGGTTTTCCGTGTCATTGGCGTCCAGGCTTACGGCTCTGACTCCTCTGGCCGCGTAGCCCGGCATTTCCGCCTCATACCTGGGACCGCAGTCGGCCACGGTGACGCCGGAAAAGACGCGGTGCCCCAGGACGTCATGCAATGCTCCTTTTCCCTGCAGGCCCATGCCCAAAATCAACAACCTCTTGTCCGACATGATGTACCCCCATTTTCTACAATATGGCTTATAAATTACGTATGTTCAGCAGACGAGCCTCCTCCGGAAAAACTGGTGGGATCCTTAAATGCGTTTCTCTAAAAATTTTTTAATGAATGCATTAGTTCGGTTGAACAAAAAATATTCTTGACCAATTTTCATGTCAAGAAAAAAGAAGGGAAAATCCCAGATTTCATTCTTCTCCGCGGCAGGAAAAACTTTACAGGTTTCAGACGGATGTCTATAGTAGGCCGGAGACCGGGAGACAACTGCCATGAATAATAAAGAAAATGCTGAGCAGAAGGCCTACCGGCTCATTATCAGAGACATCAAGCTCAAGTATCAGCCCGGCGATTTTTTGCTGGAGCGGGATCTGGCCGAGCGCTTCGGCGTGAGCCGCACGCCCGTGACCATCGCCCTGAACCGTCTGGTGGCGGAGGGGCTGCTGCAGAAACTGCCCAAAAAAGGCTGTTTTATTCCCAATCTTAACGGCGACGACGCGCGGGCGGCCTTCAGCGTCCGCATTCTGCTTGAATCCGAAGCCGCCCGCCTTGCTGCGCTGCTCGGCCGCAAGAACGCGCTGCTGGAGATGCAGCGTATTCTCGCGGCTACGGAGCGGGCCATCGACAGCGACGATTTTCTCAACTTCACCTTCCGGGATGAGGATTTCCACCATGCCGTGGTCCGGGCCGCGGAAAATTCCTATCTCTATGAAGCCTGGTCGCGCATCTATCTGCGCTGCAATCTGTACACCCGTTTTTTTGACAGGCTTTACACCCGCAAAACACCGCTGAAATCGGGAACTCTGGCCGAGCACAGCGCCATTTACGACGCTCTCCGCCGCAAGGACGCCGGTCTGGCGGCCAAACTGGTGACCGACCACTGCCAGGGAGCGCTGACCTACGTGACCAGCGCGGCTCTGGGGTGAGCCGAAGCCGGAAGCGGGCGGCCGCTCCGGCCATGGCGACACATTCCAAGGAGGAGGTATGGGGATGAAAAATGTATCCGCGCGCGTCTGGCAATGTGGCCTGGCGTTTCTGCTTTCGTTCTGCCTGGCCGTGCCGGGCGCGGGGCTGGCGGCGTCCGTAGCGCCCGTGGCCGCGGAAAACGGCATGGTCGTCACCGCCCAGCATCTGGCCAGCAAAGTGGGCGTGGACGTGCTGAAAAAGGGCGGCAACGCCATTGACGCGGCTGTGGCCGTGGGTTACGCGCTGGCCGTGGTCTACCCGGCGGCGGGCAATCTGGGCGGCGGAGGCTTTATGGTCATCCAGATGGCCGACGGCCGCACGGACTTCCTGGACTTCCGGGAAAAGGCCCCGCTGGCCGCCACGCCGGACATGTATCTGGACAAGAACGGCAACGTGATCCCCGACCTGAGCACGCGCGGGCATCTGGCCGTGGCCGTGCCCGGCACCGTGGCCGGACTGGAAATGGCCCGGGATCTGTACGGCACGCGGCCGCGCGCCGAACTGGTCCGCCCGGCCGTCACGCTGGCCGAAAAGGGCTAGGTGCTGGAACGGGGGGATGCCGATCTCTTTGCCGAAGCCACCGAGGATTTCCGCAAGGATCCCGCCTCGGCGGCCATCTTCCTCAAGCCGGACGGCTCGGCCCTGCGCGCGGGCGACCGCCTGGTGCAGAAGGATCTGGCCCGCACCCTCAAGGCCGTTTCCGCCAAGGGCGCGGCGGGCTTTTACCAGGGGCCGGTGGCTCAGGCTCTGGTGGCCGCCAACCGGGCGGGCAAGGGCCTGCTCAGCCAGGCCGATCTGGATCAGTACAGCCCCCGCCGCCTGCCGCCCATTGAGTGCGATTATCGCGGCTATCATGTGGTTTCAGCGCCGCCGCCCAGCTCCGGTGGGGTGGCCATCTGCGAAATGCTGAACATCCTTGAAGGCTATCCGCTCAAGGAGTGGGGCTTCCGCTCGGCCAAGGCCGTGCATGCCCAGATTGAAGCCATGCGCCATGCCTATATGGACCGCAACACCTATCTGGGCGACCCGGATTTTGTCAAAAATCCTGTGGCCCGTCTGACGGACAAGGCCTACGCCGCCAAGATCCGGGCGGCTATCAAGCCGGACAAGGCGGGCGTGTCCGCCAAGATCAAGCCGGGCACGGCTCCGCATGAGGGCAACAACACCACGCATTATTCCATCGCGGACCGCTGGGGCAATGCCGTGTCCGTGACCTATACCATCAACGACTGGTTCGGCGCGCGGGTCGTCGCCGGCGGCACGGGCGTGCTGCTCAACGACGAAATGGACGACTTCACGTCCAAGCCGGGCGTGCCCAATATTTACGGCCTGGTGCAGGGCGAGGCCAACTCCATCGCGCCGGGCAAGCGGCCGTTGTCCTCCATGAGCCCCACCATTGTTTCCAAGGACGGCAAGCCCGTGCTCATCGTGGGCACGCCCGGCGGCAGCCGGATCATCACCGCCGTGCTGCACACCATCCTGAATGTCATCGACTACGGCATGGACATCCAGGAGGCGGTGGACGCTCCGCGCTTCCACCAGCAGTGGCTGCCCGAGGCCACCAATCTGGAAACCTTCGCCCTGTCGCCGGACACGCAAAAGATTCTGGAAAAGGCCGGTCACAAATTCGGGCCGCCGCAGCCCGCCAACCATGTGGCGGCCATTCTGATCGGCGCGCCCAGGCTCGGCGGCGAGCCTGTGGGCCGGAACCGTTTCTACGGCGCCAATGATCCGCGCCGCAACACGGGGCTGGCGCTGGGATACTAGAGCAATTTCGCTTTGGGTTCAGCCTGAACAGCAGAGTATCGTCGTACCATTTTCTCCGCTTGTAACGGGAGGCCGCGCGTTCATACGCACGGCCTCCCGTTTGCGCTTGTGCGAAGAGCGTATTCTGTTTACGTTAACTAGAGCAATTTCAAAGTGAAATTGCTCTAAAGGAGAACAGTAATGACTACGGCTATGAAACGGCGTGATTTTCTCCGCTTGAGCGCCATTGCGGCGATCGAAGCCGGTCTTTTCACATTCGGCCTTTCCCGCCCCGCTCTGGCTTCACCGGCGGAAAAAGAGGGCCTGGCGTATCTTACGGCTCTGGAGCAAATCCAATATTACAGGGAAGGCAAACTTTCCCCGGTGGATGTCCTCACGGCCCAGATTCAGAGAATCAGGAAGTATAACGGCCCGTTGAATACCAGTGGCGAAGCATTGAAAGACCATATGAAATTTAACGGTCAGGTCAACGCCATTACCTATGAGCATTTCGATCAGGCGATGAAAGCCGCGAAAGAGTCTGAAAAGCGCTATAAAACGGGTTCAGCCCGGGTTCTGGAAGGCGTGACTGTCGCCATCAAGGATGAAAACGACGTGCGGGGCTGGCGCGTGACCATGGGGTCCGTTGCGCTCAAGGATGCGCCTCCGTCCAAAGAAAATGCCGCCATCATTGATATGCTGCTCTCTGCGGGGGCGGTATTGCATATTCAGACCACGGTTCCGGAGTTCTATATTCACGGCCAGACCTGGTCCCGGCTGTGGGGCGTCACGCGCAATCCTTGGAATCTCTATTATGCGGCCGGGGGGTCTTCCGGCGGGTCCGGGGCGGCTCTGGCCGCCGGTTTCACCACCCTGGCCACGGGTTCGGACATGGGAGGGTCAATCCGGATTCCCGCGTCATTGTGCGGACTCTATGGATTCAAGGCGCCTTTCGGCCGTGTCCCCACCTCCGAGACGACTTTTGAGACCCTTGGCCCGCTTGCCCGTACTTTCGGGGACATGGCGCTGATGCAGAACGTCATTAGCGGACCGCATCCGAAGGTTCACGCCGCCCTGCGCCCGAAGCTCGACTACCCGCAGAACTACAAGAATCTCAAGGGGGTGAAGATCGCTCTTGATTATTTCGGGGGCTGGATAAAAGAAGGCATTGACGTTTCCGTGCGGGATTCCTTGAACAGGGCCGCGGACGTCCTGCGCGGGCAGGGGGCCGTTGTCGATGAAGTGCGGCTGGGCTGGAGCTACGCGCGGATCTATCAGATCTTCATGAACGGCCTGCTTTCCACCGGGATCGGCGCCATGATGCTGAACGGCGAAAAGTACCAGGATATCATGACCAGCTATGCCAGATATGCTCTCAAATCGGCGCGCAACGGCGGGCCCGCGGCCATGGATGCTGCCGATGAACTGGCGACCCGGCTCCACCGGCAACTGCAGGAGGAAGTCTACGGCAAGGGCTATCACGCGCTGATCATGCCCACCCTCGCCACGCCCTATTTCCCGGCGGACAATGATCCCACAACCGATACGGTGACAGTCAACGGCAAGCCCGTCAAAGGCATGGAACATGCGCTGACGTACATCTGGAATCTGCTGAGCCGCTATCCCGTTGTGGATGTGCCGGTGGGTATCGCCCCCAACAATATTCCCATGGGCATGCAGGTGGTGGGCAACACCTTTGACGATCTTGCCGCGTTTCGGGTCGCATCCGGCTATTCGCGGGCGGGGCTCCGCCTGTACAGCGGGGAGTTGTTCCCGGATTACCGGGACAAGGCCTGAGTGCGAAGCTGAAAGCACAGATCCCGGAACGGAATACCTTTACGCCTGGCGTTTCAGAGGTAATCCCGTCAAAAAATACAAACTGCCGTTGTCGATCTCCGTTGGCAAAAAAAGCCATGCGGGAATCGGTAGCGGCGTCGCTTTTGGGTCGGTAAGATTACTCTGATTTAGAGCGAATTAACTTTAAGATTATACATGGCCGGGACTCGATGTTCTGGCCCGTGAGTTTCTCGCCTCCGCCGGAGCTATACGCCGCAAGTGAGTTGCGGCTACTCCGGCGTCGCGGCGCCTTCAGCCGTTCGAGCGAAGCGAGTTACGGATGAAGAGAGCAGAGATGAGTCTCGCTTTGCTCGACTCTGTGAGCAATTTTTAAAGTTAACTTGTTCCAGAAACAGCCCCCAAACTCAGCCCTCATTAAACCGCCGACCGCGAAAAGCTGAATTTTTTCAAGCAGCAAGGCGCAAAGCAGGAATTGGCTGAAGCTGTACCGGCATAGCGCTGCTCTCGTTATCCGTAAGGCGGCTCCGCTGCCCAACGGCTAGCGCACTGCAAGGTCAATTTCTACATTGCAACGCCGCTGTATGGAAAAAGGCGGCTTTGCAGCAGGCGGATTAATGAGGGCTGAGCCTAGGGATTCTGGGCCAGAATCAGTTCCACCTCATCCACGCTGAGCCCGGCGTTGCGGGCGATCTGGCGGCTGGAGAGACCCTTGCGGCGACCGTTGAGGATGATTTCGCGCAAAAATTGCGGCGAGCGGCAGATGCCTTCGGCCTGTTCCAGCAGGCGTCGCAATTCCTGGGCGCGTTCTTCCAGCTTTTCGTCCAGGCTGCGCAGTTCGGCCTGGCGCTGGGCGAAGGTCGCCACGATTTCCCGCTCCAGGCGGGCGTTCATCTCAATGCGGGCCAGCAGATTTTCCTGATTGTCCTGCAAGGTATTGAGCAGGCCTTCGGAGCGGCGCAGACGCAGGTAAAAGAAGAGCACGCCGCCCAGAATAAGCAGCTCCAGCAGGGACAAGGCAATGACCAGCGCAAAAAAGAGGGTGTCGTTCATACTTTGACGTTCAGCAGATTGCCCACCAGCGGCGAGGAAGAGGCGCGCGGCTCTTCGTCTTCGGCTTCGTGCAGCGGGGGGCGCTTGCGGCGACGACTGCCGAAATGCGTGTTGCCTCCGCCGTGCCCGTCGGGCGCAATGTTGGGGCCTTCGGTTTTTTCTGTTTTTTCGATCTGTTGCTGCTCCTGGCGGGCCATTTCGGCAGCCAGAACACGCGACATGGCCAACGAAGCCTGTGGGGCTACGGCGGCGGCATTGGCCAGGGGCGCGGCCAATCCTGTCTGGGCGTAGAGCACGGCCATGGTGGCGTCAATGCTCATGGCGATTCCCCGGACGTCCTTCGGAACGTCCTCACCTGGGCTCGGTCTTCATTGAACAGCCTGCTGCGAAGCTGTCTTTTTCCGTCCTGCGGCCTTGCAATGGGGAAATTGATCTTGCGGTATGTTTGATACTGCCTCGCCCAATTTCTCCTTTGCGCCTTGCCGTCCGAAAAAATGCAGCTTTTCGCGGGCGGCGGTTGAATGAGGGCTGGACCTTGCGGTTAATTCCGCCATGCACCACTTCAAAATCTGAAGGAAGCTGCGCCGACGGCGTCGCCGTGAACAATAAAAAACACGCTTTTTGTTTGCCACTCCGCAACGATACGGAACTGTTACCCTTGCAATGCGGTACAGGGCGATAACGGCCCCTTATTCATTCAGATAGCTTTCAAACAGGATGTCTTCAATCTTGCCCTGGGTCAGACAATCATTGAGCACGGCGGTCAGATCCTGCTTGATGGCCGGTCTGTTCCGGGAGTCCGTCAGATAGTCGCTGCTTTTGCTGCGCAGATAGTAATACATGGCGTCGCGCAGGGAAATCATCTTGTGGTCCATTTCCTTGCCCAGGCCGGGATTCTTGCTCAACGCGGAAAATTTGCAGATCAGAAAGCGGGTTTCACCCTTGGCGTCGACGCCCGGCACCAAAAACGGCGCAAATTCCTTGATGTAATCGGGCTGGACCTGCACGGCCGGCTTGGAGGGCACCACGATGACCTCGGGCGCGGGGATATCGGGTGCGGGCGGCGGCGTGCGCAGAAAAAACCACCAGCCGGCCGCGCCCAGAACCAGCAGCAGGGCCGCGCCCGCTCCGGCCATGATAAGCAGCTTTTTTTTCTTTTTCCTGTTCCGGGCAGCGCTTTCGTCTTCTTCAGGGGGAGCGGGGGCGTTGTCCTCCTGCTCGGTGGGCAGGTCGTCTTCCGGCACCTGGAGAAAGGGCGCGTCGTCCAGGTCCAGCTCCACCTTGGTCTGGCCGGGGTCCGGCCCCAGGCGGACCTGCACTTCATCCTTGGGGGGAGCTTTGAGATCGGTTTCGTCTGCCACGAGTATACTCCCGGATGGCCTGAAAAGATGCGGCGGTTCCCGCACTGCCGTGAAGCCGGGCCGGTTGCCGCCGTCACGCCGCCGCTATGAACGCTGTCAGACCCCGCGGCGCGGGGCGTCGGCCATGGAGATTGCGCGGGCCGGAGAAATGTCGGCGGTCCGTTGCGGCGAAGGCGGCAAGCGCGGATCTTGCCGCGCTACGGAAAAATTTTGTCGATCTTCTGTTTCATGGTGTCGGCGGTGAACGGCTTGACGATGTAATTGGACACCTTGGCCTGCACCGCTTCGATGATGTTTTCCTGCTGGGCCTCGGCCGTGACCATCAGGAATGGAATATCAGCGAACTGTTCGCTGGCGCGCACCTTGCGCAGCAGGTCAATGCCGGTCATCTGGGGCATGTTCCAGTCGGAAACGATGAATTCGATTTTTTCACGGTTGAGCACTTCCCAGGCCGTGGTGCCGTCATCGGCTTCAACCACGTTGGTGAAGCCGATCTGGCGCAGAATGTTACGCACAATGCGGCGCATGGTGGAAAAATCATCCACAATGAGAACGCGCATATTAGGATTATAAGGCATGATGTATACTCCTTAGGTGGTCCGGACGAAGCGGCATAACGCTGACGCGTTCGTACTGCAACGCAAAGTCCGTCTGTCTGTTTCCGCTACATTTACATTTCCGCGGAGTCGCCGTACAGGCTGACAAACTCTTTGCGCAGACGGCCCAGGGCCTGCGAATGCAACTGCGAGACGCGGCCTTCGGTAATCCCCATGATTTCAGCCGTTTCACGCATATTTAATTCGTCTGTATAGTATAATGACAGTACCAACTTTTCTCTGGGCGTCAAGCGCTCGATCAGCGGCGCGACTCGTTCCACGAGTTCACGCAGGGCCGTGTTGCTGTATGGCTCGCCGCCGCTTTCCGGTCCCTCGCCGGCCAGGGTGTCCTGAATGGCGTCCAGGGAAAGCCAGAGCTGATTCTGCAGGGCTTCCAGGCCCTGGCGCACGTCGCGCAGATCCAGGCCGGTGATGTCTTGCAGTTCTTCTTCGGTGGCCTGGCGGCCCTGTTCGTGTTCGACCTTGCGCAGAGCCTCGTCCAGCACACGCACGCGCTGGCGCAGGGAGCGGGGGAACCAGTCCAGCCGACGCAGTTCGTCCAGCATGGCTCCCCGGATGCGGTTTTCGGCGTAGGTTTCAAAGCGGATGCCCAGCTGCGGCCGGAATTTGCCCAGAGCTTCCATAAGCCCGAGAGTGCCGGAGCTGATCATTTCGCTCAGCTCCACACTGCGGGGCAGCTTGGCTTTGAGCCGCAATGCCAGAAAACGGATCTTGGGCGCGTAATGCCGGACCACATCTTCCTGTTCAGCCGAGGAGAAATTCTCCCAGGCTGTGGCGCCGGTTTCAAGCGCTTCCCAGGGACTTGCCTGTTGTGCCTGCGCTGTGCCGGTTTTCATGTGTCGTTCCTTTCCGGTTCGTGCCTCTTCTTCCTCCGGCATGCCCGCATGCCCGTAGTGTTGCCGCCGCCCTCAGCCCGCCCGGCCGGACGACGGAGAAATGAACCTGTTGAGATTAATGCAAGTTCTGTTCCGTCAACGGAACAGCAGTTTTTTCCAGAAAAATTTGATATTGCCGTCCAGATTTTCCGGAGCTTCCCAGGCGGCGATGGTCTTGGCCAGTTGCAGCGTGGCCTTGGCGGCCGGGCTTTGGGGATCGCTGACGCAGAAGGGCAGCTGCTGCACCACCGCCTTGCGCACGCCCGTGTCGCGCGGAATCACGCCCACCAGATCCAGGGACACGCCGCTGAGGAAGTGGTCGCAGGCCTGGTGCAGGCGGATGAATATATCCTTGGCGGTCTTGAGGTCCGGCGCCATATTCACGCAGACCTTGAAATGTTCCACCCCGTGGGTGAGCTTGAGCACCTTGATCAGGGCATAGGCGTCGGTCAGCGAGGTGGGCTCGGGGGTGAGCACCACCAGGCGTTCCTGAACGGCCATGTTGAAATAGAGCACATTGTCGCTGATGCCCGCGCCGGTATCCACAATGAGATAATCCAGCTCGTCCTCCAGTTCGCCCACGGCTTCCAGCAGCTCCAGCTTCTGGCCGGTGGAGAGGGTGAGCATTTCGCTCATGCCGGAGGAGGCTGGAAGAATGTCAAAGCCGTACGGCGTGGGGAAGAGGATTTCCCGCAGGGTCGCGCCCTCGTGGAAAAGGTGGAACAGGTTTTTCTGCGGGGTCAGGCCCAGCAGCACGTCCACATTGGCAAGGCCCAGATCGGCGTCGATCAGGGCCACCCGCTTGTTGAGCTGGGCCAGGCAGAGCGCCAGGTTGACCGAAAGATTGGTCTTGCCGACGCCGCCCTTGCCGGAAGTGACGGAAAATACCAGAGGGAATGTGCCGCTCATCTGTCTGCTCCGCATTGTTTGTATGCTCTGGGCCTGGCGCGTTCAGGCCGCCTGGCCGGGAATTTGACGTTTGAAGATCAGCCGCCAGATCAGTGGTTCCGTGGCCGGGGCGAGGCTTTCCTTGAGTTCTGCGCCGAAAGACAGCGCCGAAACCGGCAGCCCGGCCGCGCAGGCCACGTTGACGATGCTGCCGAAACTCACGGCCTCGTCCAGTTTGGTCCAGACCAGACTGCCCGGCCCTTCACTCTGATAGCGCTGTAAAAATTCCTGCGTCTGGAGGGCATTGCAGAAGGGCGAAAGCACCAGATGGGTGGCGGCCTCTTCCATGTCCGGCTGGTCCAGCCCCATCTCCGTCCGCCATTGGGCGAGATTCTGCCCGCGCGCCAGGCCCGGCACGTCCACGAACACGGCGCGCGCGTCTTTGACGGCTGCCAGAGCATGTTCCATACCGGCCTTGTCGGGCGCTTCCAGGTAGGTGAAATTGGAAAGCTCGGCCCAGTGACGCAGGGTCAGGCGGCCGTTGCCGCGCAGACAATCGGCGTTGATGAAGGCGATGCGTGCCTCCGGCTCGCTTTTGCGCAGATACAGGGCGAAGCGCAACGCCGTGGTGGTTTTGCCGAAGCCGAAGGGCCCCACCAGCAGGTGCACGCGCTGGACCCATTGCGCCGGGCCCCAGGCCTTGACCGGCACCATGCCGCAAAGGCATTCCAGCACCGACGCGCCGGGCTCGGCCAACAGACGCTTGTACAGATCCACAGCCACGGCGTCGGAAACGCCCTCACGCTGCAAATATTCCAGAGCCACGCGCTGCCGGGGGGTGAGGCGTTCCAGCTGGATGGCGGGCTTCATCAGAGCGAAAAGCTGATCCTTGATCTGCATCCACTCCTTGTGCCATTCGCCCCAGCCGCTGGGCGCGCCCGAGGCCGCCTCACCGGGGCTCTGCCGCTCGAGTCCGGCGGTGATTTCATGCTGGACCACGCCGTTTTTGCGGTAGGTGCGGTTGCCCAGAATGACGGCATCAGGCCCCATTTCAGCCTTGACCCGGGCAAGAACCTCTTGCGATGTGGCGCCGGTGAATGTCTTTACCTGCATGGTCCGTTCCTTTGCCTCGCGGCGTATGCGCCGCCGGTTGTCGCCTGTACATGCCGTCCGCCATGTCGCTTGTCTGACGGCGAAAAAGAGAATGCAAAATAAGGGCCAAAAAGGAAACACCCCTCTCTGAGAGAAGACGCTCCCCTTTTTGGCTCCGAAATGTTGTTCTTCGCTTTAAACGCGGCATCTGGGCAGCGCCGGAACCGCATCCGTTCAGGCGGCGGGTTCCTCCCTGCGGAGACGACGCAAAGGTCGTCCCCACGCGCATGGGGCCGCGCCCAAAGAACAGCCCTTCGACTGAAAATCCGGTCCGCTGACGGATTTTCAGGGCTACGTCCGTATTGGGCAGGTGTTCGTCCCGTTCACCTGCCCGGAATTTGGGATTAAAAAACAGAATTTCAGAAAAAATAGGGACAAATCTTACTTTCTGGTCAATATTTCGGTTAACTTGCCTGCGATTTTAATCTGGCCAGAGATTACGAGCGATAAAGGTTCATGCTTTGCAAGCCGACTTTACCCGTCCCGCCCGGGGAAAGCAATGTGCGCTTCCATCATGCGGTCGGAACAAACAATATACGGGCGGCACGATCCGTAACCGCCAATGTCTTCCAGATCCGCTGCACGGCCGGGGAAATCGTGCTCTGCTGCGGCCTGAGCCTGCCCGAAAACCTGAACAGGCGCGACGCGGCGGGCGGTGCGGACGAACAGCTTCTGGCCGTGGGCCTGGACCGGCGCATTGTGATGAACCCGGTTTCGGTCCGGCGTCTGCTTCTGGCTCTGGACCGGGTACTCAAGGAGCAGGCGGCGCGTTTCGGGAACCAGGGTTAAGGCCCGGTCTCCCCACGCAAAAGGCCGCACCAGATGACGCGGCCTTTTGAAAATCCGTTTCCGGCAGACTGCTTACTTGCCGAGCCGGATGCTCTTCAGCGCGGTTTCCAGCTTGGCGGGCAGCTTGGTGTCGCGCTGCCGCAGCATGGCGCTCACTGCCAGAGTTTTTTTGCCTTTGTAGAAGCCCCAGCTCACATTGCACAGACCCCTGGCCGGGAACAGCGCGGTGATGGCCATGGCCGCGCCCTTGGCCGTGGTCTGGCGCGAGCAGTTCACCTCCGTGGCGCCGCCCTGCTTGAAGCCGCTGATGGCCTGCGCGCAGATTTCCTGAACGCCGGCGTCGTCCAGCTTGACAAAGGCTTCCTGCTCCATTCCGGCTATGGGCTGCTCCATGATGGCGAATTGCGGCACTTCCGGACTCTGGGCCGCCAACAGTATCTTCATGTCTCCGGCCTTTTTTTGAAGCTGGGCCAGGGCTTCCTTGGGGGCGATCTGCCAGTCAGAGGGCAGATCAATGGTCAGTCCCGGCAGTTTGTGCTCCGTAAAACCGTTCGGAGCCGCCAGGGCCGCGCCCGACAGCGCCAGACTCAGGCTCAGGAAACCGGCCAGCAGCAATGTCCATGCGTAACGCATATTTCCTCCTGCGTGGTAAACGGCGCGGGCGGAATGCCGCGACGCAGGGGCACTCTATGCCCGGCGTGCGGCGCTGTCCAGCGGCCCGGTCCGGCGCTTTTTGCCAACAGGCGCATTGTCGTGTATGGCAGAAGGCGAGGAGACGCCATGAACGAGCACATCCGTTTTGACCGCGACGCTCTGGAGCTGCATCTGCTGGATCAGCGCCTGCTGCCCGAAGAAGAGGCGGATTTTGCCTGCCGCACGCCCGGAGAGGTGATTACGGCCCTGCAAACCATGGTGGTGCGCGGCGCGCCCGCCATCGGCGTCACCGCGGCCTGGGGCTGCGCCCTGGCCGCCGCCGCGGGCGATGAAAGCGAGGGCTGGCAAGAGCGCCTGACCGCCGCGCTGGAGGACATTGCGCGGGCCAGGCCCACGGCCGTCAATCTGCGCTGGGCCGTGGATCGTCTGCGCGCCCGCTGGCGCGCCGCCGGGGAGCTGAGCCGTCCCGCCCTGTTGGAGCTTTTTCTGCGCGAGGCCCAGGCCATGCAGGACGAGGATGTGGCCGCCTGCAAGACTCTGGGACGTTTCGGCGCGGACTGCCTGGAGGACGGAGACACGGTGCTCACCCACTGCAATGCCGGGGCTCTGGCCACGGCGGGCTACGGCACGGCCCTGGGGGTGATCCGCGCGGCGGTGGAGCAGGGCAAGCGCATCCAGGTCATTGCCGATGAAACGCGGCCCTTTTTGCAGGGCGCGCGCCTCACGGCCTGGGAACTGCAACGGGACGGCATTCCGGTCAGCGTGGCCTGCGACAACGCCTGCGCCCTGCTGATGCAGAAAGGCCTTGTCCAGCGCGTGGTGGTGGGCGCGGACCGCATCGCGGCCAACGGCGACGCGGCCAACAAAATAGGCACCTTCGGCGTGGCCCTGCTGGCGCGGCATTTCGGCATTCCCTTCTATGTGGCCGCGCCGCTTTCGACCATCGACCCGCAAACCGCCGACGGAGCGGCCATTCCCATTGAGGAGCGCCCCGCCGGGGAGGTGACCCATATCAGCGGGCGGCGCGTGACGCCCGTGGACGTGCCGGTGTACAATTTTGCTTTTGACGTGACCCCGGCGGCATTGATCAGCGGCATCGTCACCGAGGCGGGCGTGCTGCGGCCGTCCTATGGCCCGGCCATCAAGGCCGCTCTGGCGGAGGTCCTCTGATGAAGGAGCTTGTCCTGCTGGTGGAGCCGTTCCGGGAGCCGTGCGCTCCTTCACCGGATCAGGTCATCGCCCACTGGAACGCCTGGGAGGTGCCGGAAGGCCGGATTTCCCTGCCCGAGCGCCTGTATGCCGATCTCGTCGCCATCCGCGCCGAGCACATGGCCTGGGCCTATGATCTGGGCCGCCTGCCCGTGGGCCGCAAGGAAATGCAGGCCAGACTCAAGGCCGGAGCAAGTCTGTCTATGTGGTGGTGCTCCCTGCTCTACGAGCGCCACCCCAAGATGACGCCCAACCTCTACACCATCTACAAATTGCGCGCCCTGGAACGCCTCATGGACGAGCAGGGCTTCACGGCCCTGCGTCTCTGCGGCGGCGACGGCGCCCTGCGTCACACCCTGGCGGATTTTTGCGCCGTTTCGGGCCGTCTGTTTGTGGAATTCCACGAGCCGGGGCTGCGCCTCAGGCGCGCGCAAAGCCCGTTGCGGCGGCTGTATGACGCCTGCCCCGCGCCCCTGCGCGCCGCCGCCCGCTATGCGCACTGGTGGTGGACCGTCCGACGCAAGCTGCCCCGCGCCCGCAAGGGGGCGGACAGCCTGCCCGCGCCCGCCACAGGGCGGCAGGCCGCCACCATTGCCACCTATTTTCCCAACGTGGACATGCACGCCGCCGGTGAGGGCCGTTTCCGCTCCCGCTACTGGGAGAAACTGCACGATGCCTTGGACGGGCAGGCGCAACGCGAGGGCGGGCAGTTTGTGCGTTGGCTGTTCATCCGTTTTCCCGCTCCTCAGCTCAGTTTCGCCCAGTGCCGCAAGTTGCGCGACCGCTTCCGCGAGGACGGCCGGGACGGCCTTTCTTTCCACTATCTGGAAGAATTCCTGCGCCATAGCGATCTCTGGGCGGCCCTTTGGCGGCATCTGCGTCTCTGTTGGAGCAGCCAGCGCCTGGAGAAACACGTGCGCCCGGCCTTTCATTTTGCCGGTTCCCGGCTCAATTTCTGGGACTACGCCAAAGCCGACTGGGCCGAATCCTTCCGGGGCTGGCGCGGCCTGGAGCGTTGCCTGCAGGACCGGGCTTTCCGGCGGTACGCGCGTTGCGCCGGGCCGCAGCGCTGGACGCTTTTCCCGCTGGAAAACTGCCCCTGGGAGCGCATGCTGACCCAGGCCGCGCACGAGGCCCACGGCCCGGAAGGCGGACCGGTGTTCGGCGCGCAGCATTCCACCATCCGCCCCACGGATTTTCGCTATTTTGACGACCCGCGCACCTTCAGCGCGCCGGATTGCGCGCTCTTCCAGCCTGACGCCGTGCGGGGCAACGGTCGCTCCGCCTGCCGCCAGTGGCTGGAGGCGGGCATGCCGCCCGAACGCTTGGGCGAAGTGGAAGCCTTGCGTTACCTTTATCTGGCCGCCGACCCGGCGCGGACTGAAAGTCCGGCCACCACGGCCGCCAAACGCCTGCTGGTCCTGACCAGCTTTTTCAGTGACGAAACCGAGGCCCATCTGGCCCTGCTGGCGCGCGCCGTGCATGCCGGGCTGCTGGAGGGCTGGGAACTGACGGTCAAACCCCACCCCTATCTGCCGGTGGCCGACCGCCTGCGCGCTCTTCTGGGCCGCCGCATGACCGGCGTCCGCTTGGCGGACGGGCCCATTGCCGGGGAACTGCGGCCCGGCGTGCTGGTCTGGGCCTCCAATTCCACCACAGCGGCCCTGGAGGCGGCGCTCAAAGGCCTGCCGGTCATGGTCATGCTGCCCAGCGACGATTTTGACCTCTGTCCCTTGCAGGACGTGCCGGAACTGCCGCGCACCGGCAACCTGGAAGACGTGCGTCTGGCTCTGGCCACGGCCGCCCCGCTCAATCTGCCGCCCGACTATCTGGATCTGGACCCGGCCCTGCCGCGCTGGCGGCGTTTGCTGGGATTGTGAGGCCGTTATGGACGCACAGCGGGAAATCGCCGAACTGGTGCATAGCTGTTACTGGGACAGGGACATCAACTGCGCGCGCACCACGCTGTACTGCATGAGCAGGCTGTTCAACCAGCCGCTGGACCCGCAACTGGACCACGCGGCTATCGGCCTGAACGGAGCCGGGCGCATGGGCTGCCAGTGCGGTCTGCTGGAAGGCGGGCTGCTCTTTCTCGGGATTCGCGCCGCGTCCCTCGGCAGGACGGACAAGGAAATCTGCTCCCTCTGCGGCCGCTATGCCGCCGCCTTCCGGCAGCGTTTCGGCGGCGTGGACTGCCAGACGCTGCGTCCCGGCGGTTTTCAGAAAAGCGATCCCCCGCACCTCTGCGAAAACCTGACCGTGGAGGCAGTGCGCTTGTTACACGCCTTTGTGACTGATTTGCGCTGATCCGGCAGCCGCCCCTCTTTGAAATGATAATATTTCAAAGCAAATCTGTTCTAGAGCAATTTAACTTTAAGTTGCTCACGAAGTCGAGCAAGACAGCAGACTCATCTCTGCTCTCTTCATCCGTAACTCCCTCGCTCGAACGGCTGAAGGCGCCGCGACGCTTATGGGTTAGAACATCGTGTCCCGGTCATGTATAATCTTAAAGTTAATTCGCTCTAAAGATAAAGCCACCCGCGGTACTGCCCCGGGTGGCTTTATCTTTGTGTCTGCGTCTTGGCGCTCAACCGGCGTTGCGCACGGCGGCTTCCGTTTCCTTTTCCAGTTGAGCCCGTTCCTGCGCGTCGATGCCCAGCGCCTGGCCCAGGCCGTCCAAGTAGCTGCGCTCCATGAAGTTGTCCACATTGACCACCGCGCAGGAAAGGCGGTAGAGATCGCGCCCCTCTTCGGGATCGCGCACGCGGGCCGCCAGAGCCGCCGGATCAATGGGGCTGTCCATGAGTCCGTCCAGCAACCGGGACAGGCTCTGGCCGGGAAAAAGCGAGGCCGCCGTGTCCTGGATGCGGGCTTTTTCTTCCTCGTCAATGTGCCCGTCGGCTCGAGCCGCAAAGACCATGGCTTCCAGAAGAAGCAGCGCCGTTTCCTCGGCCGGGGGCAGGGCGGCCTGCGCTTGCGGAGCGGACTCCGCCGCCGGGGCGGTTGACGGAGACGCCGCCATACCGTCCTGCCTGACCTGAGCCCATTTTTTGTAGAAGCTCCAGGCCAGAGCGCCGGCAGCCGCCGTGCCGCCGGCCATGAGAGCGCCCTTGGCGATTTTTTTTGCGCTTTTGCCCGTGAACAGCGCGCCCAGCAGGCCGCCCAGGGCCGCCGAGCCCAGCAGGCCGCCGATGCCGCCCGGGCTGGCCGCTCCGGCATTTTGCAGGGTATTTTTGAGCGTGTCGCCCACGCTGCCGAGTCCGGCTTTAAGGCCGCCGCTACCGTTCAATGCGTCGAGAATATTCTTCATAAGCTCCTCATAGGGGATTTATTATAAGATATAGGCAGCGCGACATGCTTGGCAAGGTCCGGAGCGCCTCGACCCGCCCATCTGCTTTGCGCGGACGGACGGGTCGTATGGGGGTTGACGTTGCGGGGCTTTTATTCCGCGCCCACCGTGCCCACGGCCTGGAGGCGGATATCCGAGGGAATTTCCGCCTGGGAAATCACGGGCACCGTGGGCAGGAAGCGGGTGATCAGCTGCGCCAGATGCGGCCGCACTATGGGGCTGGCCAGGATCACGGGCTGGCCGTCGGTGTTCACGGCGTTTTCCACGGCGGCGTTGATGTTCTGCATCAGGCGCTGGGCCGCCGCCGGGTTGAGCGAGAGGAAGGTGGCACCGTTGTCGGTCTGGCGAATGCCCTCCTGCACCATGCGCTCGGCGTTGCCGTTGAGAGTCAGCACGGGCAGCACGCCCTGACTGTCCAGATAGGGCCGCACAATGGAGCGGGAAAGTTTCTCGCGCACGTATTCGGCCAGCATGTCCGGATTTTTGACGCTGCCGCCAAAGTCGCCCAAAGTTTCCACAATGGTCAGCATGTCGCGGATGCTGACGTTTTCGCGCACCAGAAGCTGCAGCACCTTCTGCACGCCGCCCAGCGAGACGGTGCCGGGCACCAGATCCTCCACGGCCTTGGGTGAGTGCTTGGCCACGGTGTCCAGCAGGCCCTGGACGGCCTGACGGTCCAGGAAGTCCGCCAGATGGCGCTTGAACACTTCCGTCAGATGGGTGGCGATGACCGTGGCCGGATCCACCACCGTATAACCGGCCAGCATGGCCTCCTCGCGCTGGCTGTCCGGAATCCAGAGGGCCGGCAGGTTGAAGGCGGGCTCGCGGGTTTCGATGCCGTTGATTCTGGTGGTCACGTTGCCGGGGTCCATGGCCAGGAAGTGGTCCACCAGAATTTCCGCCGAGGCCACCTGATTGCCCTTGATCAGCAGGGAATACTGGCCGGGCTTCAGTTGCAGGTTGTCGCGCAGGTGCAGGGAGGGGATGACCACGCCCATATCCAGGGCGAACTGCCGCCGGATGGAGCGGATGCGCGCCAGCAGGTTGCCGCTCTGTTCCTCGTCCACCAGGGGGATCAGGCCGTAGCCCACTTCCAGTTCCAGGGTGTCCAGGGGCAGCAGGGCCTGCACTTCCTCGGGGGTGTCCGCCGTGGCCGGGGACTTGCCCGCGTTCTTGCCCTTGGCGTTCTTCTTGCCGCCCTTTTCGTCCTCTTCCTCGTTCTTGGCGCTCAGGCGCGACACCAGGAAGAGCAGGATGGAGAGCACCAGGAACGGAACAGCGGGCAGGCCGGGCACCAGGGCGAAGATCAGCAGCACGGCGGAGACCATCTTCAGGGCGTGGCTGTTGAAGGTGAGCTGGGCCAGGAATTCCTCGCCCATCTTGGCTTCCGAGGCCGCGCGCGACACCAGCAGGCCCGTGCCCGTGGAAACGATGATGGACGGAATGGTGGACACCAGACCGTCGCCGATGGTCAGCAGGGAATAGGTGGTCAGGGCGGTGTTCCAGTCCATGTCTTTCTGGACAACGCCGATGATGATGCCGCCGATCAGGTTGACCATGGTGATCATCATGCCGGCGTTCACGTCGCCGGAGACGAACTTGCACGCGCCGTCCATGGCGCCGTAGAAGTCGGCCTCCTTGCGCAGGGCATGGCGGCGCTCGTTGGCTTCTTCCTCGTCGATGAGTCCGGCGTTGAGGTCGGCCTCAATGGCCATCTGCTTGCCGGGCATGGCGTCCAGGGTGAAGCGCGCGGCCACTTCGGCGATGCGCGTGGTGCCCGCGGTGATGACGCTCTTGTTTAGGATGAACATGATCATGAAGATGACGCCGCCCACCACGTAGCTGCCGCCCACCACAAATTCGCCGAACGAGCGGATCACGCTGCCCGCGGCTTCGGCGCCCATGTCGCCGTTGAGCAGGATCAGGCGGGTCGAGGCCACGTTCAGGGCCAGGCGCAGCAGGGTGGTCACCAGCAGCAGGGAGGGAAAGATGGTGAATTCCAGGGGCGAGGTCATGAACATGGTGGTGACCAGCACCAGCAGGGAGATGGAAATGCTCACGCAGAGCATGATGTCCAGAAAAAAGGTGGGCAGAGGCACCAGCATGACGAAGAGGATCACCACCACGCCCGCCGCCAGCATAATTTCGCCGTGTTTGGAGAAACGGCTGTAGTCCATTTGCGGAAGTCCGGTTGTCGCCATTTTTCTGACACCTCATTCTGTGCTGCGGGCGGGGCCGCCCGGGGGAGAAAAGTCTAATTCTGCCGCGCTTTGGGCTTGAGCTTCCAGATGCTGGCCAGCAATGTGGCCACGGCCTTGTACAGCTCTTCAGGAATCATGTCGCCCACTTCCACAGCCTTATACAAAGCGCGTGCCAAGGGCACGTTTTCGCGGATGGGCACGTTGTGTTCGCGAGCCACGGCCTTGATTTTTTCGGCCAGGTGATCCGCGCCCTTGGCCAGCACCACCGGGGCCGAGGCTTCCTGCGCGTTGTAGCGCAGGGCCACGGCGATATGGGTGGGGTTGGTCACCACCACGTCGGCCTTGGGCACGTCCTGCATCATGCGCTTCATGACCACTTCCATCATCTTCTGTTTCTGCTTGGCCTTGATGACCGGATCGCCCTCGGCCTGTTTGCGTTCGTCCTTCACTTCGTCCTTGGTCATCTTCATGCCTTCCTTGTAGGCATAGCGCGACTGCCAGACGTCAAAAGCCGCAATGGCCAGAATGGGCAGCAGGGCATAGTAGGCCAGCTTGAGGCCCATCTGCAGCATGTAGGCGGCCACGCCTTCGGGCGTGGCGTAGTACATGGGAAGAAAATTCTGATATTCCTGATAGATGAGATATCCGGGGATCAGAGAAAGGATGATGGAAAAGAGCAGGCTTTTGATGGTGCGCAGGGCCGTCTGGGGCGAAAACATCATCTGCTTCAGGCCCTTGAGGATGTTGAAGCGTTGCCATTTGAACTTGAAAACCTTGGTGGTCCAGAGCTTGCCCACCTGGAGGCGCTGGGCCAGAAAAGCCAGAAAACCCAGAAAAAGCAAGATCGGCAGGATGAGCAGGCAAAGTTCCAGCGTCAGCTCGATGCTCAGGCTGTAAACATTCTGGGGATTGGGGTCGAACTCCCAGGAATGGCTCAGAAAGCGCCGGAAAAGGTTTTTGATGCCCTCGGACATGGGGCCCAGCCAGAGATGGAGGGCGATGAGTCCGCCCGTGAGGCTCACGGCTTTGCCCAGTTCCTGGGATTTGGGGACGTTGCCCTCCTCACGCTGTTTTTGTTTGCGTTTCGCGGTGGCTTCTTCCGTCCTGCTGGGGTCTTGCTGCTTGCCGAACATAGGGATTTCCCGCGGCGTTTTCCGCTGTTGCGATTTTGGCGATCAGCGGTAAGATAGCAAAAAGCATGCCTCTGCCGGACAAGATAGAACGCGGGAAAGTGCCCCGACATCAGCGTCACCGGCGTGCTGATGGGCAATGAACTTGTTTGTGGGGAGTGCTGAGACGCCGCGCCCGCGGCAGTGATCCGCTACGCCGTTCGCGGCACGGGGAAAAACAGTGTTTTACGGATGGAAGATCAGCCTGCTCGCGCTGGGCGGCAATTTTATGCTCCAGGGCAGCGTGCTCTACTGCATGAACGCCTTTATGGAACCTCTGTGCGCGGCCCACGGCTGGAGCCGGGCGGGAATCAACATCAGCATGGGCATAGCCTCGCTCATGGGGCAGTTCGCCATGCCGCTGGCCGCCGCTGTTTCCACCCGCTGCTCCCTGCGCCGCCTTACGGCCCTGGGGGCGCTGGCGGGCGGCGTCTCCATAGCCCTGATGGGCATGACCGGGGACATCCGGCTGTTCACCCTGCTTTCCATCGTGGCCTGGATTTCCACCCAGATCTGCGGCGGCGTGGTGGGCAACGCCCTGGTCAGCAACTGGTTTTATCACTACCGGGGCCGGGCCTTCGGCCTGGCCAACGCGGGCACTTCGCTTTCAGGCGCGATCCTGCCCTTTGTGAGCCTGGTGCTGATCCGCTATTTTGACGTGAGTACAGCCTATCTGGCCTTGGGCCTGGCGACCTGCGCCCTGGCTCCCCTGGCCTGGTTTCTGGGGCGGGACACGCCCCAGGCCATGGGGCTGCATCCCGACGGGCGGCGGCACGAGCCAAGGCGTTCCTCGCTGCCCCCGGCGGACGTCTCCTTTTCCCACTTGCTGCGTTCGCCCCAAGCTTGGCTTCTGGGACTGGCCTTCGGCCTGGCGCTCATGGTCGCTTCCGCGGTTATGAGCCAGATGAAACCGCGCTTCGCGGATCTGGGTCTGGAGGCCTACCCGGCCATGCTGCTGGCCTGCGCCTCGGCCTTTCTGGCGGCTCTGGCCAAATATGCCTGGGGCTGGGTCTGCGACCGTTTTACTCCGCTTTTCGCCGCGCGCCTGGTCATGCTCTGCAGCGCGGCAAGCCTGGCTCTGGGCTTTCTGCCTTCCGGCATCTGGACCATGACCGCCTTCAGCCTGAGTTTCGGCGGCTGCATCGGCGGCCTGTGGGCCATTCTGCCCGCCGTGGTCTCCTATTACTTCGGCGGCGGCAATTTTCTGCCGTCCTACAAGTTCATTTCCATTTTCATCATTCTGCGTAGCGCGGGTTTTCCCATCATGGGGCTTTCACACGACCTGACCGGCAGTTATGCCGCCTCGGACGTGATCTTCGGCGTGAGCCTGCTGGCCTCGCTGGGCCTGATGCTGCTGCTGCGCGAGAGCGGGGCCGTGGAAAGCGCCGTGCGCAGGCATGCGGCGGCACACGCGACGGAAGCGGCGCGGCCGCGATAAGACGCGCCGGTCCGCCGTTTTCCGGAAATGTAACGTGCCGGAACGCCCCGGCTGGACCCGGAAACCGCAACAACGTATGTTCTCTCCAGAAAACCGGCGGCATAGCCGTCGGTACAAATTTTCACGTCCTCATACGGCTCTTGGCGGGAACCCTCCAGCTTCAAAACTTCCTGGAGGGCGAATGGGCGGATCTCCAACGTATCAATGTTGTTTCAAACAAAAAGGAAGATCTATGCGCGGTTTGACGGGCCTGTGTCTTGTGTGCTTTCTGCTTCTCCCCGCACCGGGCGGAGCGGAAGAAATGTTGTCCGTGGGCGCGTGGTGGTGTCTGCCATTGAGTCAAGAAGCTGTGGACTGCAGGCGCTATACGCCGGGCGACGCGCCCGGAAGAGGTGAAAACGTGGTGGCGGTCGGCAAGCTTGTCGCCGACGTTTCGGGCCTTGTGACGGCCTCCGGGCCATTGCGCCTGCATACCCGCTATACGAGCGTCATAGTCCGGCACGGCCTTACAAGCGAGAACGGGCGCCCCCGCCTGCGTTTCGCCCTGCCGGGGACGCCCGAGGGCAGGGAGCAGGCCTTTATCGTCGAATCCGAGGAATCCGCCTATATCATGCGTTCCGGAGGCAGCACCTCACCTTTCTATATGCGGATGCCCGGCCTGGACGCCGCGCTGGATGCGGCCGTGCGCGCCGCGCCCTTCGCCTTGTCGCGTTGTGAGATCATCAGGGGCGTGGACGGCGTTCCCCTTTTGCGGCATGACCCGCGAGCCCGCACGCTGACCGCTCTGGACCCGCGCCTGATTGAATACGGCAACGATGCCCCCATGCAAATCAGGGAAGTCAAGGAGCAATGGACGGAAAAAGGAAAGGGCACGGCCATTACCTTGCGGGGGCAGAAATTCACCCTGGTGGTGGAACCGGATGGGGAGATGTTGCGGTTGTACGACAACTCTTCCTGGGAAGAGCCCCGGCGGCGGCTTCTGGAGTTGCCGCTGGACGCGGCGAGCATGGCCTTTTTCCGCTGACGCGGCTCAGCTTCCGCCGCCCGCGCCGTCCTCCCACCACCACTGGGCGCGGCGGCAGAGCAGGTCGATATCGCCGGCGGCGGCCAGGTTGAGCATCTGGCGGTACTGGCGCACGGCTTCGTGGCTGTGGGGATTGGCCTCGAACAGGCCGGAGAAGAGCCGGGCGTCCTCGGTGAGCATTTTGCGCGCCGCGTTTTGGCGGCGGCGGAACGAGGGCGTGAGAAAGGGCAGCAGGTCCTCCTGCCCGGCCAGCAGGGCGAAGTAGGCCAGATTGGTGATGAAGTTCATGTTCTGAATGCGGGCCATGGCCTGGTCGTGCTTTTCCGCCGTGGTGCGGAAAGTGCGGCAGCCCAGGGCGCTGAAAAAGCCCTCGGCCATGGCCAGATGCCCTTCCGTGGCGTTGTGGCCGGGGACAACGGCCACCGGCTGGTCCGCCTCCGGGTCGGGCCTGGGGCCGAACAGGGGGTGGGTGCCCACCACCGGGCCGGGCCAGAGTTTTTCCATCTGGCGCAGCGGCCGCTCCTTGACGGAAGTGATGTCGGCCAGCACCGCCGTGGGCGGCAGATGCGGTTCCACCAGCCGCACCACCTCTTCAAACACGGCGGCGGGCACGCAGATCAGGGCCAGGTCGGCATCGGCGCAGGCCGCGGCCAGCGTTTCCGGGGCCAGGGGCTGGTCCGCTCCGGCCACCGTCAGGCCGACGGCGGCCGCTCTGGCGCAAAGCATGGCCCCCATGCGCCCGCCCGCGCCGATCAGCGCGGTTTTGGCGGGCGTGCGGGGGCGGGTTTGGGCGGCGCTCATTGCAATCGGCTCCAGACATTCCAGAATTGCGGAAAGGATTTGCGCACCACCGTCGGATCGTCCAGTCGGGTTTCCATGCGCAGGCCGGGTTCCTGCAGGGCCAGCAGGGCCAGGGACATGGCCATGCGGTGGTCGTTGTGCGCGCAGAGGTTCAGTCCCTCGGGCAGGCGCGGCGCGTTCTGTCTGCCGCAGCCGCGTCCGGCCAGGCCGCTGACCAGCATGCCGTCCGAAAGCTGGTCCACGGTGACGCCGGTTTTGGCCAGTTCTTCGGCCGGGGCGCTGATCCGGTCCGATTCCTTGACGCGCAGATGGGCCACGTTGCTGATGCGGGTAGAACCCTGGGCAAAGGCGGCCAGCACCGCCACCGTGGGCACCAGGTCCGGGCAGGAGCCCATGTCCAGGGCCACGCCGTGCAGGGCCGAGGGGTACGCCGTGACGGCTTCGGTTTCAACCTCCAGACGCGCGCCCATTTTGCGGAGAATGTCCAGCATGGCCCGGTCCCCTTGGAGGGAGTCGGCCCGCAGGCCTTCCACGCGCACAGGCCGACGGCCCAGCGCCCCGGCGGCCAGAAAATAGGACGCGCCGGACCAGTCGCCTTCCACAGTATAGTCGCCGCTCCGGTATGCGCCGGGCTGCACCCGGACGCGCAGGCAGCTGGGGCGGGCTTCGTCCAGGCCGCGCCAGGCCCCTTCCGGCAGGGCCTGCCAGGGGGCTTCCTCATTCTTGCGCGTCTCCACGCTGAAGCTGATGCCGAAGTCCGTGAGGCATTGCAGGGTCAGGCCCACATAGGGCCAGGACACGGCCTTGCGCCCGGCCAGCTCCAGGCGGAGCGGCGCGGGGCAGAGCGGCGCGGCCAGCAGCAGGCCGGAAAAATACTGGCTGGAAACGTCCATACCCAGCCGGAGCACGCCGCCTTCTCCGGCCAGAGCCGGATTCAGGCCGTGGGCCTGGAGCAGCAGGGGCGGACAGCCGGGCGTGCCTTCAAAGACCACGCCCGCGCCCAGCGCGGTCAGGGCGTCGGTGAGCTCGCCGATGGGGCGCTCGTGCATGCGTTGCGCGCCGTGGATGCGGAACAGCCCCTCCCCGGCGGCCAGCACGGCCGTGAGCAGGCGGCAGGTGGTGCCGGACTCGCGCACGTCGCAGGACAGGGGCCGTCCCTCCTGTCCGCCGCGCGGCGCGCCGCCGAGGCCGTGGACCCGCCAGCCGCCGCTGCCGCTGTCCGCCCCGTCGCCGGAGGCTTCGAGCGGTTCCAGGCGCGCGCCCGCGCCCGCGAGGATGGTTCTGGTGCATTCCAGGTCCGCGCTTTCCAGGGTGTGGCGCACCGTGGATGCGCCTCCGGCCAGGGCCGCGCCGATGAGGTAGCGGTGGGACAGGGATTTGGAAGCCGGGGCTGTGACCGTAACGACCGAAGTGTGTTCTGTGTTCTGAAGCATGGTCTTAGATCCCTTGTTCGTCGGAGGCGTCGTCCCCGCTGAGGCTCATGCGGTCCAGCTGCGGGCCGGTGGGATAGCTGCCCAGGATGCGGAAACTGGTGCAGGCGTTGCGCAGGCGTTCCAGCAGGGCCGCGTGGCGCGGGTCTTCCAGATCGCTTTCCACGTCCGCGAAGAAGACGTATTTCCAGCACTGGCCGCGCAGGGGGCGGGATTCCAGCTTGCGCATGTTGATCTCGTGCCCGGCCAGCAGGTCCAGCACCGTGGAAAGGGAACCGGCTTTGTCCGGCAGGGTGAAGAGCAGGGATGTCTTGTCCGCGCCGTTGCACCCGCCGGGCGTGGGCCGGGGCTCAGCGCCCTGGGGGACCTGGGCCGATTTGGGGCCGATGATCACAAAGCGCGTCCAGTTGCCGGGTTCATCCTCAATGCGCCGGGCCAGCACGCCCAGGCCGAGCATGTCGGCCAGCTTGCCGTGGCCGATGGCCGCCGCATCCGGCTGGTTGGCGGCGCGTTGGGCCGCCGCCGCCGTGGACTCTACGGGAATCAGGGCCGCTCCCGGCAGATGCGCGCGCAGCCAGCCGCCGCATTGGGCCAGGGGCTGCGGGTGGGAGTAAACCGTGCGCACGGCGGCCAGAGTCGGGGCGTTGCTCAGCAGGCAGTGCGAAATGCGCGAAAAGAGCTCGGCCTGAATAAAGACCTCGTGCTTGAGAAAGAGATCGAAACTCACGCCCACCGTGCCTTGGAGGGAATTTTCCAGAGGCACCACGCCCAGTTCGCACTGGCCGGAACAGACCTCTTCGAAAATCTGGGCGATGTCTCCGCAGGGGTGGAAGCTGGCCGCATGGCCGAGATACTCCACGCCCGCGAAGTAGGAGAAGGTGCCTTCCGGCCCGAGATAGGCCACATTCTGCGGCCGTTGCAGGGCGCGCGAGGAGGAGAATATCTCGCGCCAGATGGCCCTGAGATGCTCTTCCGGCAGGGGACCGGGATTTTTGGCGGCCAGGCCGTCCAGCACTTCGCGCTCACGCATGGGCTTGAAGATGATGCCCGGTTCCGTGGCCTTGATCCGGCCCACTTCCACGCTCAGCTCCGCGCGGCGGTTGAAGAGGCGGAGCAGTTCCTGATCCACCGTGTCGATTTCCTTGCGGATGGCGGCCAGACGCTGTGAGCCGTCCGCGCCGTTCCCCGTATCCGGGCCGTCCTGTCTGTCCCGGCCCTGGGGCCAGTGTGCCCTGGCGTCGTCCATGCTCCTAGACCTCCCGGATTTCTTCGCGCACGCGCATGCCGAAATGGCGGCCCGCCTCGTCGATGCGGCAGAGCACCGTATCGCCGGGCTTGAGGCCCACCACGCTCAGCGGCGTGCCGTCCGGACCCGTAAGCCGGATGGTTTCGGCGTTCTGGAGGAAGACCGTGCCCGTTTTGGGGCCGTCTTCGCAGTCCACTTGGGCCTCGATCAGCAGCATGGGCCGCACTTCGATCTTGACCCGGCCCAGAGTGGCCACGCCGGTTTCGCCGTCCGCGCCCACGATGAGCACCTCCTGCCCGGCGCGCAGTTCGCCCAGATAGGTGGTCTTGTCGTGGGGCAGGCGCGTGTAGGCGTGCACGGCCCCGGCGTTGACCCGGAAGGGCCGCGCGGCCACGTATTCATTGTGTTCGGTTTCGGCGTGGACCAGGAAGGTGAAGGCGCTGGAATTGCCCACCAGCATGCCCTGGCCCCTGCGCAGCAGGGAGAGGGTGTCCGCGCAGACCCGGTGCCCCAGGCCCACGGGCTCCACGCGGGTGATCACGCCGGGGAGCAGATGCTCACGGCCCTGGGAGAGCTTGCACTGGGCCACGATGGCCTTGAGTTCGCCCACGGCTTCAGGCAGGACCACGATGCCGTCCACGCCGCGCTCCAGAATTCCGGCGGCCAGGCGGGCTTCGTCCAGATTTCCGGCCTCGGCCAGCACAGCGTCACTCTGGGCCAGCAGGTTCTCCACCGGGATGACCTCCCAGCCGCGCGCCAGCGCCACCCGTTCACCGTTCTTGAGGCGGGCCAGCACGGCTTCCTCGTCGGCCTTGGCCGTGAGCGCCGCCACGGCCACGTCCTCGTCGGCCCAGACCGGACAGCGCGAGAGTCCGGCCACCTGCTCCACCCGCGCACGCGGCACGATCACGCCGTCCACGCCGGATTCCAGAGCCAAGGTGACCTGCCCCTTGTCAAAGGGGACGCAACGGAAATAGATGCGGGACATACGCCTTATTCTCCCACGATCAGCATGGCCTGATCCACGGAAGCGTCTTCGTGCACGATGGCGCGCAGGGCCTTGACCAGAGCGACGCGGTTGGGGTGCTGGAAGACGTTGCGGCCCACGGAAATGCCCGCGCCGCCCGCCTTGAGGGAGTCGTAGACCATTTCCAGAATCTGGCGGGTGGACTCCATGCGCTCGCCGCCGGCAATGACCACGGGCACGCAGCAGGCCGACACCACGTCGGAGAAGCTTTCAATGTCGCCGGTGTAGGGCACCTTGACGATGTCCGCGCCCAGTTCCACGCCCACGCGGGCGCAATGGGCCACCACGGCGGGGTCGTAGCCGTTCTTCACCTGCGGGCCGCGCGCGTAGACCATGGCCAGCAGGGGCATGTGCCAGTTGTCGCAGGCTTCGGCCACCCGGCCCAGGTCGGTGAGCATCAGGCGTTCGTTGGGATCGCCCAGGTTGATGTGCACGGAAACGCAGTCCGCGCCGTGTTTGATGCCTTCTTCCACCGTGCCCACCAGGGTTTTGGTGTTGCCGCAGGGCGAGAGGGCCGTGGAGGCGGAAAGATGGACGATAAGGCCCACGTCCTTGCCCGCGTTGCGGTGGGAGCAACGCACCAGGCCCTTGTGCATGAGCACCGCGTCCGCGCCGCCCTCGGCCATGTCGTTGACGGTTTCGCGCATGTCCACCAGACCCTCCACAGCGCCGAGGGTGACGCCGTGGTCCATGGGCACGATGATGGTGCGGCCGTTTTCACGATTGATGATGCGCTCCAGACGGACTTTTTTGCCGAGGTACATGGGGAACTCCTTTCTTGTTGCGTGTCAGCTTTTTTGCAGACAACCCGCATGCGGCCGAAATAAAAAAGGGCCGCCGGCGGTTTGCCTGCGGCCCTTGAACTTGCGGACAACGGACGTCAGCGAAGTTCCCGACCACAGGCTTCGGTAAAGTACGCAAAAAAATACCAGCTGAAGCCGGCGGCGTACGAGGAAGCGGTGGCGGGAACAAACTGGGACATGACGTTATTACTCCGTGTTGGAATGTGAGTAGCCCCAGGCCCGGCGGATGTCAATAAAAAAGTACGGGAATTTTTTCACCGCGCGAGGCTTGCGGAAAAAAGTTCGCCGCAAAGATTCCGGTCCGCTTTGCCGGGAAAAGGCGCGGCCGTCTTTTCCACGGGTCCGGGCGACCTTCCGGGAGCCGGGTTGCCGGAAAAATCGGGATTTTTTTATTGACAGCTTTTGAGCTATTTGTCACAAGTGAATCACAACATAATGTCAACATTCAACATATAACAAATTAACGGGCCGCTTTCCTTATATCCGGCCAAATCCATCAAAGGAGTCGCCATGAATCTTGCCTGTTTTCCCCGTCGCGGCTATGTGCAGGAAGCCACGCCGCTGGAATTTCTGCCCGCCTTCAGCAAGGCCCTGGACAACAAGGTCAACATCTGGATCAAACGGGACGACCTGCTGCCCGGCGCGGGCGGCGGCAACAAGACCCGCAAGCTGGACTTCTCCATTGCCGACGCCCTGGCCCAGGGAGCGGACACCATCATCACCTGCGGGGCCGTGCAGTCCAACCATTGCCGCCTGACGCTTTCCTGGGCGGTCAAGGAAGGCCTGGAATGCCACCTGGTGCTTGAGGAGCGCGTGCCCGGCAGCTACAAGCCGGAGGCTTCGGGCAATAACTTCCTGTATCAGCTGCTCGGGGTGAGCTCCATCAGCGTGGTGCCCGGCGGCAGCGACATGGCCGCCGAGATGGAAAAAAAGGCCGAGATGCTGCGGCGGGAGGGCCGCAAGCCGTACATCGTGCCCGGCGGAGCCTCCAATCCAGTGGGCGCGCTGGGCTATGTGCAGTGCGCGCAGGAGCTCATGCAGCAGATGTTCGCGCAAGGGCTCAATTTCGACCACATCATTGTACCCAGCGGCAGCGCGGGAACCCATGCGGGCTTTCTGCTGGGTCTGCTGGGCTGCCATATGGACATTCCGGTCACGGGCATCGGCGTGAACCGCAAAAAGCCCGTGCAGGAAGAGGCGGTTTACAGTCTGATGCGCAAAACCGCCGAGTATATGGGCGTGGCCATGGATATTCCGCGTGAGGCCGTGCTGGCCTATGACGATTACGTGGGCCCCGGCTATTCCCTGCCCACCGACGCCATGGTGGAGGCGGTCAAACTGCTGGCCCGCACCGAAAGCATTCTCTTGGACCCGGTGTATTCGGGCAAGGCCATGTCCGGCCTGATAGACCTGGTGCGCAAGGACCATTTCAAAAAGGGCGCGAACCTGCTCTTCCTGCACACCGGCGGTTCCCCGGCCCTCTATGCCTATCTGGATTCCTTCCGGCAGGCGTCATAATCCCCGGCCGCGCGCCCGGCTCCTTGCGGAACCGGGCGCGCGGCGCATCTCCCGCAGTTTTCCGGCCTGACCGGGAAAAACAAAAGGAAAAGGACCATGCAGGAAAAAATATTGCGGATGTATGGCGGCATGCTGGGCGGGCTCGTGCCCCTGGGCGTTCTGGTTATCGGTCTGATCTGGCTCTCCGTGGCCGAGCGCGGCGGCACCAAACCCTTCTGGGCCTGCGCCTGGCTGGCCCTGACCATCGGGCTCTTCTTCGCCCGGGACAAAGCGGAATACTGTAAGGCCGCCATGCGCGGCATCGGGGACAAGACGGGTATCGTCATCGTCACGGCCTGGCTGTTCGCCGGGGTTTTCGGCAAGCTCATGGCCGCCGGCGGGCTGGTCAACGGTCTGCTGTGGCTGGGCATGACCACCGGGGCGCAGGGCGCTGTCTTCACCCTGCTGGTCTTTCTGGCGGCCATGCTCTTCGCGCTGGGCACGGGAACCAGTACGGGCACCTGCATCGCCCTGACGCCGGTGCTCTATCCGGCGGGATATTTTCTGGGGGCGGACCCGGCCATGCTCGGCCTGGCCATTCTGTCCGGCGCGGCCTTCGGGGACAACCTTGCCCCGGTGTCGGACACGACCATCGTCTCGGCCTACACCCAGGGCGCGAGCATGCGCGAGGTGGTGCGCAGCCGCTTCCCGCTGGCCATAAGCGCAGCCGCCATCGCGGGCGCCGCCTTTCTTTTTCTGGGCGGCGGCGGGGAGGTGCGCGTGCTGCCCGCCATCCAGGCCAATCTGAATCCTTCTGGCGTGTTTATGCTGCTGGCCCTGGTGGTGGTCGTGACGGCGGCTCTCTGCGGCAGGCATATCATTGAGGCCCTGATTTACGGCAACGTGACGGCGGCCCTGGTGGGCTTCTGCACCGGCACGCTCAAGCCCGCCGACATCTTCGGCATCCCGGCCAAGGCCGGGGGCTCCACGGGCATCATTCAGTCCGGCATCGACGGCGTGGTGGGGGCCATTATCTTCGCCATCCTGATTCTGGCCGTGACCCAGATACTTGTGGAATGCGGCATTATGGGCAAGATTCTAGAATTCGCCCAGAAAAGCGTGGTGGCCACCGTGCGCCAGGCCGAGCTCTTCATTGTGGGCGTGACCATTCTGGCGTCCATCCCCATCTCGGCCAACGCTCCGGCGGAACTGCTGGTGGGGCCCAGCCTGGTGCGGCCCATGGGCGAGAAATTCCGCCTGGCTGCGGCCCGGCGCGCCAACCTTATGGACTGCGCGGTGTGCACGGTCTTCTTCATTCTGCCCTGGCATATCGCTGTGGCCGCCTGGTACGGTGCGCTCTACAGCGCGGCCGAGAACTACGGCATCGCCGCGCCGCCCATCAGCGCGGCCCTGTACAATCCCTATTCCTGGGCGCTGCTGGCGGTGCTGCTCTTCTCGGTCCTGACCGGCTGGAACCGCCGCTTCGCCGAACCCGGCGAGAGCGGAGAAACAGCCTGAAAACACGGACGGCCCGGCCTCCGGACTTCTCCCTCTTCCGGGGCCGGACCGTCCGCATTCATTTCTGGAATGTTGACATTATCGTGACCTGAGTCTACCTCAAGGGACAAAAAAGAGAGGAGTCTCCCCCTTGTCTCAGGTCAAGACATACAGCGCCCAGGCCATTGCCTACATCAAAGGACGCCTGCTGGACGGCACGCTCACGCCCGGCGACCCCATCCGCGAAACCGAGATCGCCGAACACCTCGGCATCAGCCGGGGACCGGTGCGTGAAGCCCTGCAAAGCCTGCTGCAACAGGGCCTGGTCACGGGCCTGCCGCAGAAGGCCAAGTTCATCCGCCATCTTACGGTGCAGGAAATTGAGGACAGCTACTGTCTGGGCGGCACGCTGGAGGGGGCCTGCATTGTTCAGTCCCTGGAGCGCTGGGACGACAAGGCTTTGGCCGGGGTAGCGGAAATTCTGGCCGAAATGGAGCGCCAGAGCCGCGAAGCCGCCGGTCTGGCCGCGCTGAGCCAGATTGACGAGGCCTTTCACGACGCCCTGCTGGCTCCCTGCCGCAACCGTCTGATGGCGGGCATCGCGCGCAATTCCTGCGCGCACATCTCCAAATTCCTCTACTACAAGTGCTGGGACACGCTTTTTTCGCCGCGTGAATTCTATCAGCGGCACGAAGTCATTTACGACGCCGTGCGCGGGCGCGACGCTCGGCATATCCAGCAGACCCTGCTGGAACATTACGCCGAATCCGGCCGCCGCCTGGGCCTGGTCTGTGGCCGTCGGGAGGAGTGAATCCCCGGCCGTTCAGTTTCTGACGGCCAGCAGCCGGAGCCGCCGGTAATCGGCGATCCACCGCTCTCCGTCCCAGAGGCGCGGCCGCAAGGCGCACACCACCTCGCGAAAGATGTTCATTTGCTCCGTGTGTTCAAAACCGGCCAGATCCTCGGCGAAAAACTGTTCCAGCCAGAGGGCGAGGCCGTTTTCGCCGCCGGACAGGGGCGTGGGGCGGTCGTAGTCCTCAATGTACCGGACTTGGAAGCCCGCTGTTTCCAGCTTTTGGCGGTATGCCGCCGGAGTGGGGAAATAGAAAGGGTCGGCGCGGGTCCGGCCGCGCGTCGCCAGTGCCGAGGCAAAGGCCGCGCACACGGCCGCCACATTGCCCTGGGCGCCGAATTCGCAGACCAGCAGGCCGTCCGGCTTCAGAACCGCATGCAGGGCGCGCAGCAGCGTTTCCTGATCCTGAATCCAGTGAAAGACCGCATTGGAAAAGACCAGATCGAAACGGGCCGTCCAGCCTTGGGCGGCCAGTCCGGCCGCATCCAGAACATGGTATTCCGGACCGGGATACGTTTCGCGCGCCGCCCGGATCATGGCGGCGGACTGGTCCACGCCGACCACCTGCCCCGCTTTCCCGGCCAGGGCGGCGGTCAGCTCGCCGGTGCCGCAGCCGAAATCCAGAATACACTGGGCCGCGTCTTCCGGGACGCAGGCCAGCAGATTTTTGCCGTATTCGGCCACAAAACCGTGGCTTTTGCGGTAAAGAGCGGCGTTCCAATCCATGATTTCCCCGCGCGGTCAGGCTTTGGCGGCGAACTGGGCCGGTTCCGGGGCCGGAGCCGGGGGCTGGGGCTTGGGACGCAGCTTGCGGGTCTGCAGGCGTTGCTGTACGAAATCGGCGGGTTTGACGCCCTCGGGCACGGCGGAAAGCGGAAATTCCGCCCGGCCCAGATTGCGGTGCCCTCCGGCGGTGCCCACGTCGTAAAAGCAGGCGTCGGCCAGACGGCCGATGTCCCGCCCGCCGTCGCCCCGGAAGATCACGATCACGGTTTTGTCCACAATGCCGCTGACCGCGATCCATTTCAGGCCGTGCACTCTGGTGAAAAAGTCGGCTATGGCCACCAGCAGGTCCGCGCTGTTGATCTCGTTGAGCGTGGCGTGGGCGCCGCCGCCCCGGCAATCGGTGAGCGTGCGGAAGGCGCGCGAAAAGAGCGGCAGCCAGGCGCGCAGATATTCGCTGCGGATGATCCGGCGCAGCAGGCCGGTGTCCGCATGATGGGAGAGCCACTGGTAGGCGCGCAGGTCGTCCTCGCCGCCGGAGCGCTCAAAGGCCGCCGTATCCGTGCGGATGCCGTAGAGCAGGGCCGTGGCCAGGCGCGGGCTGGGGCGCACGCGCAGGGCCTGGAGAAAGCGGGTCATCATGGTGCTGGTGGCCCCGACGCCGGGCCGGATGTCGCAGAAAATCGCGGGGCCGACCGCGCCCGTGAGGTCCGTCAGCGGGTGGTGGTCGATGATCAGGTCATAGGACAGGCCCGCGAAGGCCTTGTTGTGCGCCGGCTGGGAGTCCACCATGCCGAAGCGGTTGAACTGTCCCGCCTTTTCCGGCTGCCAGGGCTTGGCCGGGATGCGCAGGTAACGGATCATGGCCAGATTGTCCGGCCGGGTCACTTCGTTGATGCGCATGATGTCCACGCTGTGCACCTTGTGCAGCATGAGCCGTTTGAGCGCCATGGCCGAGGCCAGGGCGTCCGGGTCGGCGTTGATCATAACGCACCAGCGGTCGTCCTTGTCCAGATTCTGCCGCCATTGCTTGAAACCGGCGATATATTCGGCATTGGCCGGCATGGCCTCTCCTTCTCCCTTGCCCCGTCGGGGCGGATTACGTCTGTGCGTCGGCGGTGCGGGCCAGCGCCGCCAGCACAGGCAGCGAGGCCGCCACGCCCGGCCAGTGAAAAATTTCCGCCAGATGCACGGCCGCTCGCGGCAGCCGGGCCATGATGGCGGCCGCCGTGCGGCGTTGCGGCGCGGTGAACTTTGTCAGCGGAAGGTGTTCATCCCGCCTGCCGGGCGCGCTCCAGTGAACCAGGGCCGCCGTTTCCGGCAGCCCGGAATCCAGAAGACGGTTCTGAGCGTAGCCCAGGAGATGCCCTACGTCCAGACAGAGCCCCAGTCCATGGTCGGATAAAAAGTTTTTTCCCAACTCCAGCACGTCGCTGGAATCCACGTTTTCCAGCAGCAGAGGCACAGAACTGCGCGCCTGCCAGCGGGCCGCGAAGGCGCGCAGCAGGGCGCGCTTGCGGGCCGCGGAGCCCTCGGGCGGATGCAGCACGGCCAGGCCCGGACTCAGGCAGGCCGCCCTGGCGCAGACCGCCAGGGCCAGATCCGCCGCCGCTTCGGCTTGGACCCTTGCCGTAGCGCCCGTGCCGGACGGCCAGGGCAGATCCACGGGCAGATGGACGTGGCAGCGCAACGGCAAGCCAGCCAGATCCGGCGAGATGTCCTTTTCGTCGTATTCCAGGCAGGCCCGGGCCTCGAAAAAGCAGAGGGCCGCTTCATCCACCCTGCCGCTGAGAAAGCGCATGTTTTCGGCCACTGTGCCGGGCAGCACAAAGGAGGGCGCGGCCAGACGGCCCGCCAGCGGATGGATGGATGGTTCGCTGGCCGCGATGCCGCTCACGGCCGGACTCCGGACGGAGACGCATGCGCCATGGCCGCCGCCTCGCGCCGCAGGTTCGCGGTCAGGCGGGCCAGACGCGGGCTGTCCAGCAGCCGCCCGTCGGCTTCGTCCGCCGCCGGGCGCAGGGCCGCGTGCAGGCGCGTGGCCAGAGCGGCCCAGGGGGCGTTCCGCTTTTCTCCGTCGCTCTCGGCGTCCGTCGGCTTGTGGTGGCGGAGTTTTGGATCCAGGAAGTCGTCCGCGAACACGGCCAGTTCCGTCGCGTCCACCGGCAGGCCCAGAAAGTGCCCCAGACGGCGCAACTGGCGTCCTGGTTCGCGCAGCAGAAGGTCATAGTCCGCCAGCAGGCGCGGCAGGCCCGCGCTGCCTTCCAGAATGTCCAGCATGTGCGCGAGCCAGAGCATGTGGCCGGTTTCCGGGTCCAGTCGGTCCCGCTGCCGGAGAGAATGAGCCACGCTGTCCGGATGGCGCAGGCTGATTACGCAGTGCGCGCGCAGGCCCGAGGCGGTCAGCACGGGCCGCCAGAAGGGCAGCAGGCGACTCATGCGCGGGTCCTTGAGCCCCAGAACCGCTTGTCCGGCGCTTTTCTCGCGCAGCAGATCCAGGGCCGCCACGCCCGGAGGACCGGCGGCCAGAGTGTGCAGCACCTTCGCATCCGGGGCTTCCGGACTCTGCCATGTCAGGTTCAGCCGGGTCAGCAGGGCCTTGTTGAAGGTATAGAGCCCGGCGTCTTCGAAAAAGCCCTTGGGGTTGCAGGGGTGCGCGGGCAACAGATCGTCGCCCAGCGCGATCCCCAGAACCCGCAGGCCCCTGGCTAGGGCGCTGGTGCCGCTGCGGTGCATGCCCAGCACCAGCACAAGACGGCCGGGGGCGTTCATGCTCTTTCCTACAGCAGGCGTTGCGCGGCCCAGCCGTGGGCTTGCGCCGCTTCTTCGGTTTTGGGGCCGCCCAGCACGCAGATGGCCCCCTGCCGCGCGGCTTCGGCCAGCACCTCCGCGAACTGCGTGAAATGCCGTTCCGTGGTGCCCAGGATTTCCTCGCGCATTTGCTGGCGGATTTCGTCCGTGTCTCCGGTCAGCCAGCGCGCCAGGGATTGGGAGCCTTTGGCGTCGGGCAGCAGATAGCTGTCCAGATCGCCCACCGCGCCCACAATGGCCTGGGTCAGCTGGGCCTTGTCCGGCTTGAAGCCGCGCAGGAAATCGGCCATGCCGTCGTAGGCGGCCAGGGTCTGGTCCACATTGGGGTCGCGGTAAGAGGCGCAGACCAGGGTGCCGCCCAGACGGTCCAGCATGCAGAAGGCTCCGTAAGCCCCGCCGCGCACACGCACCTGCTCCCACAGATAGCCCATGCGCAGATAGCGCAGGATCACGCTGGCCGAGCCGTGGTAGACATAGCCCTGATCATAGATATTGGCGGCCTTGCCCACGTAGTTGATCTGGGCCGGGGCCACAAAAGCCTCGGCCTCGGGCAGGTCGCGCATGGGCGGGATTTCCCGGTTTTCGCGGGCGTTGGCGGGTCGCTGCGGCAGGGCCGCCAGCAGGGCGCGGGCCTTGTCCTGAGCCAGGGCCAGACCCCCGGCCTCGGCCGTGCAGTCGAAGACCGCGCCGGAGCTTGCCACGATCAGGCCGCGCAATTCCTCCAGATCGGCCAGCAGGGTTTCCGGTTCCGCGTCCAGCTGTTCCAGCAGGCCGCGCACCGAGGCCAGATAGCTCAGGCCGCCGGTGCGCTCGGCCAGAGCGCCCGCGCCGGTGAAGCGGGCGCGCAGCCGCGTGCTCACCGCCGTATGTCCGGCGGCCTGCAGGCCATGCTCCAGGCGGGCCTTGCCCTCCAGCAGCATCTGTTTGAGGCGCTCGCGGGCCACAGCCGGGTCGCGCAGGGGTTCCAGCAGAATTTCCTGAAAGATGTCGAAAAGGTCCGGAATCTTGTCATAAACCGCTTTGCCCGCCAGGCTCAGGTAGCTGATGGTGCGCCGCTGTTCCCTGGTGGTGCCCAGCAGGGTGTCGGCCCCCACGCCGCCGGTCTTGGCCGCCATGTGCGCGCCCAGTTCCGTGAAGTCGCGCCGTGCCGTGCCCAGTTCGGTGAGGGAGCGGGCGAAGAGCGGCAGCAGGGGCGTCAGGCGTTCGGGCAGGCCTTCCAGGGGCAGGAGCAGGGTGGCATAGGCAATGCCCTGGGTGGGCAACTCGTGGCTCAGGCAGACTTCCGGCAAGCGCGACTCGGAGCGCGGAATGGGCGCGTTGCGGAGGGGCAGGTCTTGCAGACCCAGCGCCGGGATACTGGCCAGGGCTTCCGGGCTGTCCGGCGCGGTCTGGGCCTCCTGCAGGCGACGGGTTTCCTCCACCAGGGCCGCGCGCTGTTCCGGCCCGGCCTCGGCCTGGGCGGCGGCCAGAAGGGCGGCCTCGGCCTCGTCGCGGACCTTGCCCAGATTCGCGTCCGGCAGCAGGACCACTGTGGCCCGGTGCCCGTTGTCCAGGAACCACCGGCGGATGGCCTGCTCAAAAACCTTTTCGCCTCTGGCCAGACGGTCCTTGATGTCTTTGAGCGGAGCTTCCCAGGCCAGCGGGGCCAGGGGGTCGCCGTCGTACAGCCAGGTGGACAGGGCCTGGATCATGGCCGCCAGCCCGCGCGGGAAGCGGCCGGAATTGTTCTCGCGGTAGGCGAATTCCACGCTGTTCACCGCCGCTTCCACAGCCGCCGGGTCAATGCCTTCCTCAGCCAGTTGGGCCAGCACGTCGAAAATCAGCAGTTCGGCCTTCTGCACGTCGCCGGGGGCCACGCCCTTGAGGCCCGTGGAATAGTACATCTGGCGCAGGTCCGTCTCCAGCCCGCAGCCCGTGGTGTCCTCGCCCAGGCCGGAGCCGATCAGGGCCTTGCGCAGCGGCGAGCCGGGCAGGCCTTCCAGAATGTGCTCCAGCATTTCCATGAGCAGGGCCTGGCTCACGTCGCCGCGCTCGCCCAGCAGCCAGTTGACCGTGAACAGGGCGCGTTTTTCGCCTTCGGCCGCCGCATAGGGCACTTCGATGAGGCGCGGCACGTCCCGGCGCGGCTGCAGGGGCACGGCGGAATCCGCGGGCCGGGCCGCGTAGCCTTGCAGGGCAATGTCCAGCAGGCGCAGACGCTCGTCCTCCGGGTCGTCGCCCCAGAAGAAGAAGCGCGCGTTGCTCGGATGGTAGTAGCGGCTGTGAAAATCGTGAAAGGCCTGATAGGTCAGGTCCGGGATGCGTTCCGGGTTGCCGCCGGAGTCCAGGCTGTACAGCGTGTCCGGGAACAGAGCCTGCTGGCTCTGCTCGGCCAGCACGGAGTCCGGCGAGGAGTACACGCCTTTCATCTCATTGTAGACCACCCCCTTGTAGGTCCAGGGGCTGTCGGCGCTTTCGGCCTCGATGTGCCAGCCTTCCTGGCGGAAGATGTCCTCGCTGATGCGCGGGTGGAAGACCGCGTCGATATAGACGTCGATGAGATTGTAAAAGTCGCGCAGATTGGCGCTGGCCACCGGATAGCAGGTTTTGTCCGGAAAGGTGAAGGCGTTGAGAAAGGTTTGCAGGGAACCCTTGAGCAGCTCCACGAAAGGCTCCTTGACAGGATACTTGTCCGAGCCGCAGAGCACCGAATGTTCCAGGATGTGGGCCACGCCCGTGGAATCCGTGGGCGGCGTGCGGAAGCTCACGCCGAAGCATTTGTTTTCGTCCGCGTTGGTCACGGAGAGCAGTTGCGCGCCCGTGGCCCTGTGCCGCCAGAGGCGGGCCGTGCCGCCCACTTCCGCCATGTCCCGTTCCGTGAGCAGGGTGAAGCCGTGTTTGTCCATGTATGGGTATCCTTGTGCTTGAGTTCGTTGTCGGGGCCGGAAACCGGCAAGCACACTATAGGGATGGAACACGGCTTTGAAAAGGGGCCCGGTCGCCCATGCCGGCTATTGTTGAAGCATTTATATATGCGCCCGGACCACACGGACGGGTTCCCCCGGCATGGCGGTGAATTCTTCCACAAATTCCGGCGTGAGCGGTCCCATATTCCAGAATTCAAAGCCTATCCGGCTGAATTCCCACAACGGGTCAAGCCTGTAGTTCCGGATGTCGGACGCCGCGCCGCACAACGGGCATTTTACAGGCGGAAAACCGTCCGCCTCATACCAGTCGCTCACCATATCATAAAAGTATCTCTCGACATCCTTTCCGCAGGCCGGGCAATGCGCGCTTTCCAGCCCGCCTTCCAGATTGGTGAAAACGCCTTTGCCGTCATGCTTCTGCACGCCGAAGCCATAAGTAGACAAGCCCCTGTCCGTGCCGCCCGCCATATGCAGGGAACCGGACGGCGTAAAACGGCATCCGCCCCCTTCGGTGAAAACGCAGTCGCTTTTTCCCCTTTCAATTCAGCCGTTTTCCTGCATCCAGCCGACCATACGCTTTTCCATGGCGGCCTGTTCCGCCGGGTCTATGCCAGCGCGCTCGGGAACCAGGGTGATGTAGCTGTCGCCCATAAAAGCCTCCTGTGCGCTGTTGTGGAGCGAAGCTGATCATAATGGGCTTTTTCCTGGTTGTCAGCCGGGCCCGGCGGGGGATTTGCCGCCCGCTGTGGACCGCGCGGGCATACTCTTGCCATATTTCCGGCTTTGGGCTATAGAGGCCGTTCCATTACGCACACTCCGGCGGTTCTCGGGGTGCCCGTTCCGCGGACGCGCGTCGCGTCCGGCCCACGGCGGGTGAAGAGAATCACACAAACCGGAGTGGAGGAAACAAAACCCATTGGAGGATCACAATGGCTTACGTCAGCATGAAGCAGATGCTGGAAACCGGGGTGCACTTCGGGCACCAGACCCGGCGCTGGAACCCCAAAATGCGCCCCTACATCTTCGGCGCGCGCAACGGCATCCATATCATTGACCTGCAGCAGACCGTGAAGCTCTTCCGCGTGGCCTACGACAAGGTTGTGGACACCGTGGCCAAGGGCGGCAAGGTGCTCTTCATCGGCACCAAGCGCCAGGCGCAGGAAGCCGTGGCCACCGAAGCCGGCCGCGCCAACCAGTTCCATGTGACCAACCGCTGGATGGGCGGCACCCTGACCAACTTCGTGACCATCCAGAAAAGCGTGGACCGCCTCAAGAAGCTGGAAGCCATGTTTGGCGACGGCACCATCAACCGCTACCAGAAAAAGGAAATCCTGCTGCTGGAGCGCGAGATGAAGAAGCTGGAGGAAACCCTGGGCGGCATCAAGAACATGGACCGCCTGCCGCAGCTGGCCTTCATCATCGACCCCAACCGCGAAGACATCGCGGTGAAGGAATGCCGCAAGCTGGGCATTCCCATCGTGGCCGTCACGGACACCAACTGCGATCCGGACCTCATCGACTACATCATTCCCGGCAATGACGATGCCATCCGCGCCATCAAGCTTTTTGTGGCCGCTTTCTCCGAAGCCTGCCAGGAAGGCGAGGCCATGGGCAAGGACCACAAGGACGCCGCCAACGCCGAAGAGGCCATGCAGAAGGCCGCAGCCGCTGAAAGCGCTCCGGAAGCCGCCGCGCCCGCGCAGGAAGCCGCTCCCGCCGAATAACGTGCCTGTCGCATACGTACTTTGGGGGCAGCGCGGCTTTTTCTGAGATCCGCGCTGCCCGTTTTGAATAAGGAGCAAAGCCGGCAAGCGGCTTTGCAGAGTCGAAGCCGCGACGCGGTAGCGGCTTCTCCCCGCCAGTGCTCGCTACGCTGCGCGCTGTCGGGCGGCTCGGTTTACTCGCCGCCTTATTTTTTTGTGAAACTCCGGCGCATTGGCCGGACATCTGGAGACGACAATGGCAATCAGCGCTCAAATGGTTAAAGAACTGCGCGAAAAAACCGGCGCGGGCATGATGGACTGCAAAAAGGCTCTGGTGGAAGTGAACGGCGACCTGGAAAAGGCCGTTGACTGGCTGCGCCAGAAGGGCATGGCCAAGGCCGCCAAGAAATCCGGCCGCGCCACCTGCGAGGGCGTGGTCACCGCGGTGACCAGCCCCGACGGCAAGCACGTGGCCATGGCTTCGCTGATGTGCGAAACCGACTTCGTGGCCCGTGGCGACCAGTTCCAGGCCATGGCCGCCCGCGTGGCCCAGGCCGTGCTGGAACACAACCCGGCTGATCCCACCGCTCTGGACGGCGTGGTGGGCGACGAGGTCAAGCAGCTCATCGCCTCGGTGGGCGAAAACATGCAGTTGGGCAAGTTCGCGCGCCACACCCGCCAGTCCGACAACGAGGTTATCGGCCAGTACATCCACGCCAACGGCAAGATCGGCGTGCTGGTCTTCCTGACCTGCGGCAAGACCGAGAGCGTAAACGCGCCCGAGGTCAAGGAGCTGGCCAAGAATCTGGCCATGCAGGTGGCCGCCGCCAGCCCCATGGCTCTGGACGCGGGCAGCCTTGATCAGGCCGCCGTGGAACGCGAACGCGAAGTCTACCGCCAGAAGGCCCTGGAAGAAGGCAAGCCCGCCCAGATCGTGGACAAGATCGCCGACGGCGCGGTGAAGAAGTTCCAGAAGGAAGTCTGCCTGCTGGAACAGCCCTACATCCGCGACGACAAAAAGAGCGTCAGCGACATCGTGCGCGAAGCGGGCAAGGCCGTGGGCGACACCATCACGGTGACGGGCTTCACGCGCATTCAGCTGGCTGCGGAGTAAGCATGCCGTCAGGCCCAGGCGCGCGCCGGACGGCGCGTATGCACAACAGTATCCATTTTTGATTGAACCTGAAGGGGGCTCCGGCCCCCTTTTTTTGTTTTCCGGGCCGCACGGCCCGCGACAGGCAGTGGAAAGACTATGTGGGATTTTTCGTGGGTCACGGAACTTTCGGCCTGGGCCGGTCTGGGCACGCTGGTGCTTCTGGAGGTGGTGCTGGGGGTGGACAACCTGGTGTTCATCTCCATTCTGGTGGGGCGGCTTCCCGCCGAACAGAAGCGTCAGGCCTTTTTTACCGGCCTCGGGCTGGCGCTGTTCATGCGTCTGGTCCTGCTGGCGGCCATAGCCTGGATCATCGGCCTGACCGAGCCGCTGTTCAGCCTGGGCGGCCGCGTTTTTTCCGCGCGGGATCTGATTCTGATGGGCGGCGGCGTCTTCCTGCTCTTCAAGGGAACCCTGGAACTGCACGAGCGCCTGGAAGGCCATCTGGCCGCTCCCGCGGATGCGGGGCGGCATGCGGGCTTCTGGCGGGTGATCGCCCAGATCATTGCCCTGGACGCGGTTTTTTCCCTGGATTCCATCATCACTTCCGTGGGCATGGTGGACCATGTCTCGATCATGATGCTGGCCGTGGCGGCGGCCATGCTGGTCATGGCCGTAGCCGCCGCGCCGCTGCTCGCCTTTGTGGAGCGGCATCCCTCGGTCATCGTGCTCTGTCTGGGTTTCCTGCTGATGATCGGCCTGAGCCTGCTCACCGACGGTCTGGGATATCATATTCCCAAGGGCTATCTGTACGCGGCCATTATTTTCGCCGTGCTGGTGGAGGCGGCCAACCAGTGGGCCTTGCGCAACCGGCGCAAGCGCATCAGCATGCGCGACATGCGCGAATCCACGGCCCGCGTGGTGCTGGGCCTGCTGGGCGGGCGCTCCGGCCACGGCGATGCCCAGCTTGACGCGGCGGCTCTGGCCGGAGAGGACGGCGACGCGCTGTTCGCTCCGGAAGAGCGGGACATGGTGGCCCGCGTCATCCGCCTCAGCGGGCGCACGGCCCGTTTTATCATGATCCCGCGCCAGCGCGTGAACTGGCTGGACAGCCGGGCCGACCGCGAGACGGTTTACCGCTTCGCGGCCTCATCCTCGCTGCCCTGGCTGCCGGTGCTGCGCCGTGAGACGGATGACGTGCTGGGCGTGGTGCGCGCCGGCGAACTGCTGCTGCCCGCTCCGGCCTCTTCCGGCGCGTCGCCGGGCGCGCGCTGGAAACTGACGGACTACATCCGCCCCGCGCCCACCATTTTCGAGCACACCGCCCTGGCGGACATTCTGGACGATTTTCGCGCGCATCCCGCGCCGCTTTCCTTTGTGCGCGACGAGTACGGCAGCGTGGTGGGGCTGATCACGCCCGCCGAACTGCTCAGCGTGCTGGCCGGGCAGGTGGGCGACCTGCCCGCCGGACCCGAGTTCTGCCGCCAGCCGGACGGCAGCTGGCGGCTGCCGGGGCGGCTGTCCGTGGACGCGGTCACGGCTTGGCTGGGCATCAGCCTGCCGCCGCGCTCCACCAGCGCCACTTTGGCCGGGCTGATTCTGGAGCGCCTGGGGCACATCCCGGTTGTGGGCGAGCGCCTGCGCCTTCAGGGCTGGGAGCTGGAAATCATTCGCATGGACCGCCAGCGCATTGACGAGGTGCGCGCCGTCAAGACGGTCCCGGTCGGAAAGGCAAAGCGGGCCTGACGCCCTCAGCTCTGGGCCGTCCGCTCGTAGGGGATGCGCTCGAAGACCTTGCGGCTCGGGGTCAGGGAGATGTGGTAGTACTGGTTCTGGGGGATGTGGATATAGGGCACGTCCTCGCTGCGCTGGCGCAGAAAGAGCGAGAGCAGCACGCGGTTGATGGCCTGATGGCCCACGATGAGCAGGGGCGCGTCCCCGGCCAGGAAGAGCGCGCGTCTGAGCCCGCGCTGCACCCGCTCGCGCAGGATGGCGTAGCTCTCGCCATTGGGATAGGCGTAACCGTATTTGTCCGCGTTGCGGCCCGCCGTGACCTCGGGCATGCGGCGGCGGATCTCCGAATAGAGCATGCCCTCGCAGTCCCCGGCCCAGATTTCGTCAAATTCCTTGAGGGCCATGACGTGCGCGCCGGGCCGCTCGGTGAGCAGCGGGGCCGCCGTCTCGTGCGAGCGGAAACGGGTGGAAGTGAACACCCAGTCGATGCGGTGGTCGCGCAGATGCCGGGCCAGGGCTTCGGCCTGGGAGCGGCCCAGGGCCGTGAGCGGGGGGTCGCCGCCGATGCGGCCCTGCACGTTGAACTCCGTCTGGCCGTGGCGGGCCAGGTACAGGCTGTGCACCCAGACGCTGACCACGATCTCGCGGATGGCCGGATAATAGGGCGAGCCCTCACAGGGCCGTTCATCCAGAATGCGGTTGGCTGTGGAGTCCACGCAGAGCCAGAATTTTTCGTCCCGCAGCGGGCTGTAGATGGACTCATAATAGCCGATGCGCTTCATGAAGCTGGCCAGGGCTTCTTCCTCGCTGTAGGCTGCGTATTCCGGCAAGGTGGTTTTGCGCCGGATGCAGGCGTTGAGCAGCAGCGGGTCTTCGTTGACGCACTCCACAAAGAGCACGGGATGGTCGCTGAGCGTCTTTTCCATCAGCGCGCGCCGTGCCGCGCTGGCGTTGGTGGCGTCCAGAATGGCCACCTCGCCCTCGCCGGCCAGCCAGGCGCGGGCCTGCTCCATATTGCGGCGGGCGATCAGCTCACGGGCCTCGCGGCCGAAGCTGTTGTCCGGATTGTAGAAATCCGGCTCCGTGGATTCCGCGCCCATCAGGGCCCGGCGCACGTCGCCGTTGTTGAAGATCTGCGCCCGGATGCCCTCGGCCAGCAGCCCCTGGCGGATGCGCCGCGCCAGCGTGGACTTGCCGCGCGCGGGGAGGCCCACCATCGCTACATATAACTTCCGCATATTCCCCTCCGCTGGGGATCATGGTAGGGGAAAAGCCCCGGAAACGGAAGACGCGGGAGAACGGAGGAGACGCGCATGAAGACCATCGGCCTGCTGGGCGGCATGAGCTGGGAAAGCACCGTCACATACTACCAGATCGTCAACAGCGTGGTGAAGGAGCGCCTGGGCGGCCTGCATTCGGCCCGCTGCCTGCTCTACAGCGTGGACTTCCAGGAAATCGAGGCCTGCCAGTCCGCCGGAGACTGGGACAAAAGCGCGCGCCTGCTGGGCGTGGCGGCGCGGGCGCTGGAAAAGGGCGGCGCGGATTTCTTCGTCATCTGCACCAACACCATGCACAAGGTGGCCCCGCAGGTTCAGGCGGCCGTGTCCATTCCCCTGCTGCACATCGGGGACGTGACGGCGGCGGAAATTCTTGGGCGCGGTCTGCGCACCGTCGGCCTGCTGGGCACGCGCTACACCATGGAAGAGAATTTTTATTGCGGCAGGCTGCGGCAACAGGGCCTGGAGGTGCTCATTCCGGACGCGGCGGAACGCGCTCTGGTCAATGAGGTCATTTTTCAGGAGCTTTGCCTGGGCCAAATCCGCGCGGCATCCCGGAAAAAATTTCAGGCGGTCCTGGCCGGGCTGGCGCGGCGCGGCGCGGAGGGCGTCATTCTGGGCTGCACGGAAATCGGCATGTTGCTGCGCCCAGAGGACGCCGATCTGCCGCTTTTCGACACCACCCTGCTGCACGCCACCGCGGCCGCAAATCTGGCCCTGGCGGACTGAACCTGCGCGGGCCGTCACACATGACGGCACATAAAAAGGCGGCCTCTGAGGCCGCCTTTTTATGTGCGTATGACGCCGGAGCGTCAGTTCACTGTGAGCTTCAAAAAGCGTTTTTTGCCCAGCTTGATCACATAGTCTCCGGCGGGCAGGGGCGTCAGCGCGTCGTCGCAACGCTGTCCGTCCACCGAAAGCGCGCCTTCCTTGATCAGGCGTTTGGCCTCGCCCCGGCTTTTGACCAGCCCGGCGGCCTCCAGAAAGGCCGGGGGCGTGCTGTCCTCGCCGTTTTGGCAGGCCAGAGAGGGCGCGTCGGCGGGCACGCCGCCGTCAGCGAAGACGGCGTTGAAGCCCTGGCGGGCCGCATCGGCGTCTTTTTCACTGTGATAGCGGCTGACCATCTCGTGGGCCAGGGCTTCCTTGGCGGCCTTGGGGTGCACGCGGCCTTCGGCCACGTCCCGCTTCAGGGCCGCGATCTCTTCCAGGCTTCTGGCCGAAAGCAGTTCGTAATAACGCCACATCAGCTCGTCGGACACGGCCATGACCTTGCCGAAAATCTCCGTCGGCGGTTCGTCGATGCCGATGTAGTTGCCGTAGGATTTGGACATCTTGCGCACGCCGTCCGTGCCTTCCAGCAGGGGCATGGTCAGAATGCACTGGCTCTCCTGCCCGTAGTGGGCCTGGAGGTTGCGGCCCACCAGCAGGTTGAACTTCTGGTCCGTGCCGCCCATTTCCACATCGGCTTTCAGCGAAACCGAGTCAAAACCCTGGCAGAGCGGGTAGAGAAATTCGTGGATGGAGATGGGGCGCTGTTCGCGGAAGCGTTTTTCAAAATCGTCGCGCTCCATCATACGGGCCACGGTGTAGCTGGAGGCCAGCTTGATGAAGCCCGTGGCGTCCATCTTGCTCAGCCAGCGGGAGTTGAACTCCACCTGGGTTTTTTCAGGGTCCAGGATTTTGAAGACCTGTTTCTTGTAGGTTTCGGCGTTGGCCAGCACCTGCTCTTCCGTGAGCGGAGGGCGGGTTTCCGAACGGCCCGAAGGGTCGCCGATGCGGCCGGTGAAATCGCCGATCAGAAAAATGACCGTGTGCCCCAGCTCCTGGAAATGACGCATCTTGTGCATCACCACCGTATGGCCGAGGTGCAGGTCCGGAGCCGTGGGGTCAAAGCCCACCTTGACGCGCAGGGGCACGCCGCGCGCCAGCTTTTTGCGCAGTTCGCCCTCGTCGATCAGTTCAGCCACGCCGCGTTTGATGAGGGCCATCTGCCGGTCAATATCCATCATCGCCGTATCCTTCTTGCAAGCTGCGGTAAAAAATGCCGGGCGCGCCGCAATGCGGCGCGCAATAACGGAATCTGATACCCTTTTGGTCGCGGCGGTGTCAAATTTTCAGATATGACCGGCACCGAATGGTAAGATTCGCGACATTTTGTTCCCCGGCAAGGAAGGCGCTGTCTTTTGCGGAGGGAGGGTATTCCCTTCATACATGATCGGAGCAAAAAACAAGCCTGACGCCGCCGGGGGGGCAAAATGGCCGGATTTTACTAAAGGCCGAGAAGGGCAAACACCCGGCTCTGGCTCAATCCCCCGTGCACGGACAGGGCGCCCATATTGTCCTGGGCGATCATGTTCAGGGTGTCGTCCAGCACACCGTCCACCTCGTCGTCCTCCAACAGATGGGGGGCGCGAACGTCCACCGTATCCTGCACGGCGGCGGGGGTGGAACCGGAGTCGTCCTTGTCGGGCATGGTGAAAGCAAAGGGAAGAGAAGGGTTGATACCGGAAATTTCCATGACGTATCCTCCAGATATCCGCCGTGGCGGGTGGGGTCAAATTTTCCGTCCATACGGGCGGATGCTCTGAATTATGCAAATCCAGTGCCAGGAAGACCACAAGGAAGACGCGAGAAAGGCGGAAAAAGAGCGGTGTCCTACTGAGAGCTGCAACGGGAACGGTTTGTCTTTGAATTTGCAGCGATGCAAAAGCGGCGCTGCCCGCCGGTTGCGAAAAAACGTCGTTTTTCCTTGCTCCGCGGCGTATCGGTCAGCCCCAAAAGCCGCGGGCGGCGACAGCGGAGATGCTGACGCCCGCGCCTGAAAGCAAGACGCTTTCAACTGTTGACGCGCAAACCGGCATCACGGATAACCCGACGCGGCGGAGCGCATACCCGTCGCTGAATGAAGGGAGCGGATGTGGAATCTTCCGGAGCAGAGTAATGTTAAGAATGGACATTCTTAACGTGTAAAGACGCCCAGTTCGGCGCTTAACTGCGCAAATAAGTTACGCTTGCGCCTCCGTGGCTGGCGGATGCTCTCGCAGTCTTTAGAGCAATGTCAGAGTTAATTGCTCTAAAGACTGGCTGCCTGCTCCCGGTCCGTGTCGGGCATGTCGCGAATCATGCGGCGCAGGCGTTCCGAACCGGAAAATTCAATATCCGCCCAGTGCAGAACGGACTGGCTCTTGTCCCAGTCCAGTTCATAGAGAAAACGCATGCGCAGAGCCGAGCCCTGTTCTTGGTCACGGTAGGTGCCGACCTTCTTGCCCATGCAAATATGGGGCGGTTCGCCCTGGTCGGCGAATGAAGGGGAGAGAAAAAAGAGATACAGTTCGTGGGCCATCAGGGCCTTGCGGGTCAGATCCCCTTCCACGCCAAGACAGGCGCCGCCGGCCGAGATGTTGATCAGGCTCGGCCGCACGTCGGCGTGCGTCTTGTAATAGGCTTTGATCTCGGCGCTCAAAGCCTGCCGATTGACGGGCAGATCGGAAACCACCAGCAGGCCGAGCAGATTGGTGCACTCCGGTTTCCAGTCCACGCGTTTGTCCTTGCGCAACCGGCGGGCCACATACTTGCGGGAGAGGCGCAGCAGCATCTTCCGCGGTACGCCGTCTTTATCCGTATGGGTTTCCAGAATGGTGCCCCGGCCGGAATAGCCCATTCTTTCCACCGCGCCGGAAGGCGTGTCCTGAGTAAGGCTGAAAAAGAATTCACAGGCCGGGGCCGCGGATTTGTTTTTACCGGGCAGTGGTTCGCATTTGCTGATTTCAAATTGCGCGACGCTGCCAGAGACGTCCACGAGCCGGCCGGTAAAGGTGACGTCGGTTGCCGCGCCGGTCAGACGCATGTGGCAACTGAGCTTGAAACACGCTCCCTGGCGCCGGACCTCCTGGAAGGCTTCAAAGCTGTTGGCCGCCATAAGCTGTATGTTTCAGTGTCCTGAGTGTTCATGCCTGCTCCGAATCCTTCCCTCTATCTATTAATGATATGCGGCGGCACGGCTTCCGTCAATAAAAGCGGCCGCAATGGCAAAGCATTGCGGCCGACAAAAAGCGGAGCAGACAGAACTCGTTAACTTTCCTGCTTGACCTTGGATTTGGTCATGGCCAGACCGATACCCTCGAAAAGTTCGAAGATGGAGAAGCCGTACCAGAGGGTGTAAAGCACATAGAAGAGCAGCATGCCGCTCATCAGCCAGACATGCTCGGAAACCTTGGCCGGGGTCACGCTGTAGAAGTTGTTGCCCGGTTCCACGGCGCGGCGCAGAACCTGATCCACCACCTGGGCCTCGCCGAACAGGCGCTGCTTCTGGAGTTCCTTGATGCTGGGCGACAGCAGATACCACCAGGCGGCCGCGACCTTGAGGGCCGGTTCGCCGTCGTACTTCCGGGTCACGGCGTCGGCATTGTTGTGGTACAGCGCGTCCGCGTCGTCCGTGGCGGAGGTCAGAATCATGCCCAGATCGCCCTTGAAGCTCACCTTGCCGCCGTCGGCCACGGCCTCAACGCCGGACTTTTGCAGCAGGGCCACGGCCAGGGGGGCCAGAGCGGCTTTTTTCAGGGTCACCGTCACCTGAACCTGCTTGCCGTCCACCTTTTTGACGCTTTCACGCACGCCGGGGATGAAATAGGACGAACCCTTGGAAAGTTCGTTGAAGACATTGTCCGCGTATTGCAGGCCGGTCATATGATTGCCGTTTTCGTCACGCATGATGGGCGTGAGCAGCACGCCGAACAGCACAAGGAACGAAATCAGCAGCAGACTGCCCCGGATAAAGGGGGCTTTTTCATGGATAAGCATTATCAGGCCTCCCCTCTGAGTTTGCCGAGGTTAAGGAAGAATTTGCTGAAGACCCAGATGCCGAAGAAGGCTACCACGACCCAGAAAACCACGTTGCCCACTTCTTCGATGATGTTCACCACCCCCGGCGACCAGTGGAGCACCTCCATCTCCACAAGCTTCTTGGGCAGGGTGGCCGCGCGGTTGATGAAACCGGCAATGATCGAAATGGCGTAAAAGCCGCGGATGTGGATGCCCTTGACCACTTTGGTGGTCAGCGCGCCGATCTGGATGCCCAGCAGAGAGCCCAGCAGCATGCCGATGGCCAGGGTATAGAACACATAGCCGTAAATGGCGTACTGGCCCACGGCGGCGAAACCCGCGGTGAAGATGATCTGGAGAATGTCCGTGCCCACCGTGGTCATGGAGGACACGCCGAAAATATAAACGAACATGGGGAAGGTCACAAAGCCGCCGCCCACGCCCATGATGGCGGCCAGCAGGCCCACCACCACGCCGCCGGCGGCCACGATCCAGCCTGAGATCCGCCGCCCGCCGGGCACCAGATCTTCGTCGAAGGTGATCATGGGCGGCACGGTGAGGCTCTGCATCCTGACCGAAAGGCTGGTCAGACCGGCGCTGCCGCCGTGGGCGTCCTGGCTGGCCGCGCCTTTGGCGCCGCGCGAGGCCCGCAGAAAATCAAACAGGGCGTAGAAGCCCAGAAAGCCCAGCAGCACGGCGTAAATGGTGCTGATGAACAGCTCAGAGAGCAGGGGGTCGGCGTTATACAGGCCCTTGTTGATGGCGCCGCCGATAAAAGTGCCCACAATGGAACCCACCAGAAAGGCGATGGCCAGCTTGGCCGAGACATTGCCCAGCTTTTTGTGCACCGTGGTGCCCATGATGGCCTTGGCGAAAATATGGAAGAGGTCCGTGCCCACGGCCAGAATGCCCTTGACGCCCACGGCCATCAGGGCCGGGGTGATGATGAAGCCGCCGCCCGCGCCGATACAGCCGGTGATCAGACCGGCGGCCAAGCCCACGGCGATGGAGGCCAGAAAGATGGTGGTGGTGTAGAATGCCGGAGCATAGGCGGTTTTACCGCCCAGCATTTCATGGTATTCGTAGGCTTCGGCCAGGCAGCCGGCCAGGATGGGCACGGCCAGCGCCAGCAGAAGGAGCAGTTTTTTGCGGTTTCTGAGGATCGAGGTCGAAACCTCCAGATCCCATTTGGCATACGCCTGTGAACCGCTCAGTAAAAAGTCATACACTTGCCTGCCAAAACTCATACGCTCCTCCCGTGCGATTGCGGCCGGTGGGCGGCCGGGAATGTGGGCACAGCTAAACAGGGCCGTGCGGAACGAAAAAAACAGCGTTGCCCCAGGCGTGCGTTTTTAGGTGTGCTCATGCAATAACATTCTGTAATAATTAATAAAAATGCATAAATAAACAGCATGAACCTGTCCGCACAACTTACGATTAGCAGGTTTTTCCTGTTTTGTAAAAGAAATTTATCACGAGCATGGCAAGGAAAATGGCGATCCTCCGGGGCGCGCCAAGGTCGAGCGATACAAAAAACCGCCGGGCTAAAGGCCTGGCGGTTTTTCATACAAGTCCGGTTCGGCGGGGAACGGGCCGTTATTTTCTGGTCAGCCCCTGGCTTTTTCCGAAGATCACCAGTTCCATCCAATCCAGTCCGAAATCCAGCGCAGCCGTGTCTCCAGCCGGGCTGTCCTCCATGACGGCGGCCTGGCGCGCGGCGTCGGCGTCTACATGTTCAAAAATGCGCATATGGGTGATGAGCTCGCGGAATTTGTCCAACTGGTAGAGGCAGAGCACGCTCATGGTCACCAGCCGCGCATCCAGCGGTTTGCCCGTGGCCCGCACCATGGCCATGAGCCGCATGTAGCGGTCATTGGCCGCGTTGTAGTCCACAAGATCCTGATCCGCGAACCACTGGCGGGGCGTACGCGCCGTGCCTTGGTCAAAGCCGTGGCAATGGTCTTCGCGCACCACGAAAAAGCGTTCGGACACGCCGTCCTCGGCCATCTTGGTGCCGCGCCCCAGCGGATAGCAGCGACAGGCGCCGGGACGGTCTTCATAGACCGAGCAGCCCGCCGGGCCCACGAAGGGACAGGGTTCGCCGGGGCCTTGCAGCATGCGCAGCATGGGCAGGGGAAAGCCCGTGTCCGGGAAGGAACGCATGGTGGCGAAGGTGCTCAGAAATTCCTCGCTGCCGATGCCCAGATGGCGGCGCAGGCGCGCCACGTCGTAGGGGGTGAGCGGCAGGGTCAGTTCCGCGCAGCAACGGTTGAAGCAGGGCACCTGGGGGTTGCAGTCAAAACAGAAAGTTTCGTCCGCCTTGAGCTCGGGCAGGTTTTCCAGAAATTCGCGGCTGTCGTCGATATCCATGCAATCTCCTTTGCGCGCGGCCCGGCGGCCCGGACGGCAATATAGATTTACTTTGAAATTGCGGCTGGTTTCAAAGCAGCGCCGCCTTCGGCCCAGAGCGGGAGCACGGTCCCGCTCTGGGCCGAAGGCGGCGGGCGTCAGCGTTTGCTGCCGCCAAGGGCTTTTTCACCATGAAAAAGCCCTAAATGACTTTGTTCAGGGCGTATTCGATGATGCCCTCGGCCCCGGCTTCGCGCAGGCGCGGGATGAGGTCGCGCACAATGCCGACCTCCACCACGGTTTCCACGGACAGCCAGCGCCCGTCGCGCAGGGGGGAGACCGTGGGCGAATTAAGCGAAGGCAGCATTTCCAGAATGGCGTCCAGATGGGCCGCCGGGGCGTTCATCTTGATGGCCACCAGATTTTCGGCGCGCAGCGCGCCCTGCAGCAGCAGGGTCAACTGCTCGATCTTGGCCCGTTTGCGCGGATCCCGCCAAGCGTCCCTGTTGGCGATGAGCACGGGATAGGAAACCATGACTTCGTCAATGATCTTGAGGCCGTGCGCGCGGATGGTGGTGCCGGTTTCGGTCACTTCCACAATGCCGTCGGCCAGTCCTTCCACCACCTTGGCCTCGGTGGCCCCCCAGGAGTAGAAGACGTCCACGTCCACGCCCTGCCGGGAAAAATAGCGGCGGGTCAGGCCTTCCAGTTCGGTGGCGATGCGTTTGCCCGCCAGATCGGCGGCGCAGGCATAGGGAGAATCCCCGGCCACGGCCAGCACCCAGCGGCAGGGCCGGTTGGACGTTTTGGAGTAGACCAGGTCCGCGATGCGTTCCACCTTGTCCTCGTGCCCGCGTTCGCTCAGCCAGTCCAGTCCGGTAATGCCCACGTCCAGCACGCCGGCTTCGATGTAGCCGCCGATTTCCTGCACGCGGCAGAGCGAAGCCGTGATTTCCGGGTCGTTGATGTCCGGAAAGTAATTGCGGGTATGCTTGCGGATTTTCCAGCCCGCGCGTTCGAAAAGATTGATGGTGGCTTCTTCCAGCGAGCCCTTGGGCACGCCCAGTTTGATGATCGGCTGCGTCTGCGCGCTCATGAGGATTTCCTTTCTCCGCCGTAAACTTTTTCGGGGTCAAAGACCTGGGGGGAGCAGACGGTCACGGCTCCGTCCTTCCATTCCCGGTAAAAGCAGGAGCGCCGCCCGCTGTGGCAGGCCGCGCCGCCCGCCTGCTCAACAAGCAGCAGTATGGTGTCGTTGTCGCAGTCCAGGCGCAGGGCGCGCACTTTCTGGACATGGCCGGACGTGCCGCCCTTGTGCCAGAGCTCGCGGCGGCTGCGGCTCCAGTAATGGGCCTCGCCGGTTTCCAGGGTTTTGCGCCAGGCGTCTTCATTCATATAGGCCAGCATGAGCACCTCGCCCGTGGCCTGATCCTGGGCGATGGCCGGTATCAGACCCTTGCTGAAGTCGGGGGCGAAATCTTGGGGAACGTCTTTTCCCGGTTGGCGGATCGGCTGACTGGACATGAAATTTCTCCTTGACGGCGGGCCGGAACAGGCTCTTCCCGCGCAGAGGGCTGAATTTATCCGCAATCGGCGGCGGTGGCAAGCCGCCCGGCCCGCCCCGGCGGGACAGTCGCTCCGGCCTGTTTCGCGCGGGCAAAACTTGCGGAAAAATAAGGTTTATGGCATAATTCCTTGTTAACAATATTTTAATTACTAAGGCGGTTTCATGCCGCCAGGATGACCCATGCCAGAAGAGATTTCTCCTACGATGATTCCCGGCGCGGACGCACCTGCCGCCGATGCGGCGGACCCCGCCACTCTCGCCCCGGAGGGGCTTTCCGTCAGCGAACCGGAAAACGCCCTGCCCAAAGTCGGCTTGGCCGACCTGCCGGAAGCCATGCGCTCGGCCTGTGTCCGCGCGGGCTGGCAGAGCCTGATGCCCGTGCAGTCCCTGGCCCTGCCCTATCTGCTGGAGGGGCGGGACATCATGGTTCAGTCGCGCACGGGCAGCGGCAAGACCGGCTGCTATCTGCTGCCCATGCTGCCCCGTCTGGACCCGGCGCTCAAAGCGCCGCAGGCGCTGGTGCTGGCCCCCACGCGCGAACTGGCCGTGCAGGTGGAGCGCGAGGCCGCCGTGATTTTCGCGGACACGGGCATTCAGACCGTGGCCGTGTACGGCGGCGTGGGCTACAAAAAGCAGATGGACGCCCTGCACGACGGCGCGCAGGTCATTGTGGGCACGCCGGGCCGCGTGCTGGATCACCTGCTGCGCCGCACGCTGGACCTCAAGGATCTGCGGGTGCTGGTTTTTGACGAGGCCGACCGCATGCTGTCCATCGGTTTTTATCCGGACATGAAGGAAGTGCAGCGCTATCTGCCCAGAAAGCGCATCCATACCTGCCTGTTCTCCGCCACCTATCCGCCGCACGTGCTCAAGCTGGCCGCCGAGTTCATGAGCGAGCCGTCCCTGCTTTCCCTTTCGCAGAAAGAGGTCCATGTAGCCGAAGTGCAGCACCTCTTCTGCGAGGTCAAGCCCATGGATAAGGACAGGGCACTGGTGCGCCTGCTGGAAACGGAAAATCCGGCCTCGGCCCTCATTTTCTGCAACACCAAGGCCAACGTGCATTATGTGACCGGCGTGCTTCAGGGCTTCGGCTACAGCGCGGACGAGCTTTCGGCGGATCTTTCGCAGAACCGGCGCGAAGCCGTGCTGGACAAAATCCGCAAGGGCCGCCTGCAATATCTGGTGGCCACGGACGTGGCCGCGCGGGGCATCGACATTCCGGCCCTGTCGCACGTTTTCCTGTACGAGCCGCCGGAAGATCATGAAAGCTATATCCACCGCGCCGGGCGCACCGGCCGCGCCGGGGCCGCGGGCACGGTCATTTCCCTGGTGGACGTGATGCAGCGCATGGAGCTGGAACGCATCGCCAAGCATTACAAAATCGCGCTGATGGAGCTGCCCCTGCCCACGGACGAAGACGTGGCCCAGGTGGCGGGCACGCGTCTGACCGCCATTCTGGAGGCGCGCTTCCGCACGCTCACCGGCCTGGAGCGCATGCGCGTGGCCCGCTACGCGGCCCTGGCGCGTGAACTTGCCCGGCAGAGCGAAGAGGACGACGACGTCCTGCTGCTGGGCATGCTGCTGGACGCCTGCCATCAGCAGAGCCTTCAGGAAAACCGTTTTCCGGACAACAGCCCGGCTGTCGCCGCGCGTCGGCATACGGAATCCCGTGGGCGCGAATCCGCCCCCGCCCGCCGCGAAGACGGCGACGGGGAGGCCCCCCGCTCCGGAAAACGCCGCCGCCGTTCGCCGCGCCGCCGCAAGGACGACAACGGCGGCGAAGGCGCGGGGGCGGAAAACTGAACAGATCGCCTATGCAAAACCTTGCGGAAGTTTTTGACGACGAAAGCGCCGTGAGCGAGGCCCTGGAGAATTTCGCGGCCCTGCTGGACGACGCGGACTTCACCGCCGAGCTGGAGCTGATGGGCATCGGCCGCATGCAGTTCATGCGCCGCCGCCAGATGCTGGTGGAGTGGCGCGGTCTGTATATGGCCCTCTGGCGTCTGGCCTTGGCCAGCTCCTTTCCGCAGGACGCGGAACGCATGTTCGCGACATTTCTGCGTTCCTACCACGCCGCGCATCCGGACAAGCTCGGCAGCCGGATCATGGAACGCGCCCAGGAGTACTGGGGCATGCTCCAGCCCAAGGGCGACGCGGACTTCAGCGATGTGGCCCGGCACCTGGGTTCCTTTTCCGTGCAGGATGAAAAGCAGGCCCGCAGCCTGACCCTCAGGCTGGTGCTGCATATCCGCAGGGCGTACAAGATCATTTTCGACAGACTGATTTGACTCCGCGCATCCTGGACTCTTTTTCCCCTGCCTGCGTCAGAGAGTTTTTTTATTCCTTGGCAGGGCACAAAATTTTTCATTAGGATGCACAGATTCAATCTGAACAGCACATTCCGCTTTGACCCTTTTGACCCCTCTTCCTCCAACGCTCGGAACTGACGCGATCTATGCAAATTGTACATTCCGTGGACGGCTTGGGCGCTCTGACGGGCGCGGGCGTCACCATCGGCAACTTCGACGGCGTGCATAAAGGCCATCAGGCCCTGATCCGTCGCACTCTGGATGTCTGCCGCCAGCGGGATCTGGCCTGCGTGCTGGTGACCTTCTGGCCGCACCCGCGTCTGGTCGTGAGCCCGCACAAAGCTCACGCCCCGCTGACCAGCCGCGAACGGCGGCTGGAACTGCTGGCCGGACTGGGCGTGGAGCACGTGCTGGAGCTGCCCTTCACCCCGGAACTGGCCTCCCTGACGCCCGAGGATTTTGTGCGCCGCTGTCTGCTGCCCATGCATCTGCGCCAATTGGTGGTGGGCTATGATTTCTCCCTGGGGCGGGGGCGCAGCGGCCATGCCGACGTGCTGCGGACCCTGGGCGCGGAATGGGGCTTTGAGGTTGAGCAGTTGCCGCCGGTCATTGTGGATGACGCGGTGGTCAGCTCCACCCGCCTGCGGGACCTGATCAACCGGGGCGACGTCTGGCAGGCGGCCCGTCTGCTGGGGCGCTGTTACGGTTTTTCCGGCGAAGTGGTGCACGGCGAGGGCCGCGGCGGCGGTCTGGGCTTTCCCACGGCCAATCTGCTGCCGCCGGAAACCCTGCTGCCCGCGGAAGGCGTGTACGCCGCCCGCGTGCGTCTGGACGAAACCTGGCATCAGGCCGTGACCAATGTGGGGCGCAAGCCCACCTTCGGCGGCCGGGACGTGACTGTGGAGAGCTTTTTGCTGGATACTTCGGCCAATCTCTACGGGCGGCGCGTGCGCCTGGAATTTGTGGCCCGGCTGCGCGGCGAGCGCCGTTTCGCCTCGGTGGAGGAACTCACCGGCCAGATCGGCGAGGACGTGGCCGAGGCGCGCAAAATTCTGTCCCGGACCGACGCCTGACACAAGGAAACGCGGCATGATTCTCGCGGACGTGCACAATCACACCCTTATTTCCCACGGCGAAGCCGATGTGGCGCAAATGTACGAGGCCGCGCGGGCCCGCGGGCTGCGCTGGTACGGCTTCTCCGAGCATTCGCCCCTGCCGCCCGGCTATGCCTGCCCCCTGTACCACGGCGATCTGGCCGGGGACTTTCCGGGCTATGTTGAGGACGTGTTGCGGTTAACATCGGCCGAATTCCCCCGCGTGCTGCTGGGCATGGAGCTGGACTGGATCCCCTCGCGCATGCCCTACATGCGGGAACTGGCCGCGCGCTGGTCCTTTGACTATGTGATCGGTGGCCTGCATTTTCTGGGCATGCTGGCCGTGGGTTCGCCCAAGAACTGGGGCCGGGGCGAGAGCGAGGAGGAGCGCTATGCGCGTTTCGCGGACTATTACCGGGAGATGACGGCCATGGTCCGCAGCGGCCTGATGAATATCGTGGCCCACCCGGACTTCATCAAGGTGCGTTGCTGGGAGAGTTTTCACGCCTGGCTGGACAGGCCCGGCAGCCTGGAGTTGATCCGCGAAACGTTGCTCGCCATGCGCGACGGCGGCGTGGCCCTGGAAGTCTCCTCGGCGGGCCTGCGCAAGGAATTCGCCGAACCCTATCCTGCCCCGGCAATCATGCGCTTGGCCGCCGAACTGGGGGTGAGCATCAGCTTCGGCTCGGACGCCCATGCCACGGCGGACGTGGCCTTCGGTTTCGATCAACTGGCGGCCTACGCCCGTTCTTTCGGCTACGCCCACAGCGTGGTGTTTCAGGCGCGGCAGCCTTTTAACCTGCCGTTTTAGCCTTGGCTTCGCAAACGCTGCCGGTAATCCCGTAAAGGGTTAAATGCTCTAACGCCGCGCGCGTGGATTCCGGGAAAAACGACGTTTTTCCCGGAATGGCAGCTTTAACATGGTGACATTTCAAAGCGAATCTGCTCTAGCGGCTCTTTCTAACTTAGGATTTTTGTGCTCTGCCCAGGAAGGCGAGTTCCGGGCGGAGGGGGTATATTCAAACCCGACCTTCGCACGAAGCGAGCCTGACGCAGGCAGAGGCGAAAAGGCAAGTTAGAAACAGCTCCTAGGACAGCCAGCGCCGCAGCGTCTCCCGCAGCAACCCCAGATCAATGGGTTTGGGCACGTGTCCGTTCATACCGGCGTTTCCGGCGGCATGGATGTCCTCGGCAAAGACATTGGCGCTCATGGCGATGATGGGCACGCCGCGGGCGTCCTCCCGCTCAAGGGCGCGAATGGCCCTGGCGGCGTCGAGGCCGTTCATGACCGGCATCTGGATATCCATGAAAATCAGATTGTAATGACCTTCTGGCGAGGCCTTGAAGCGCTCCAGGGCCTGCTGTCCGTTTTCGGCGCAATCAATGACCGCGCCTGTGGAACCAATCAGTTCCAGCGCGATCTCCATATTCAGGGCATTGTCTTCCACCAGCAGAACGCGCCTGCCGCTGAAATCTTCCGGTTCGGCGGGCGGCGTCGCGGTCGCGTCAACCGTCGGTGTCCCACTCCATGTCCCGGCCGCGCCGCGCCGGTCCCGCCGGCGGCAGAGGTCCAGTTCCACGGTAAAGCGGCTGCCCCGGTCCAGTTCGCTTTCAATGGCGATGCTGCCTTGCATCATCCGTGCCAGATTGCGCACAATGGGCATCCCCAGTCCCGTGCCCTGAATGCGGTTCACCCGTTCGTCGTCGGAGCGCGCGAAGGAGTCGAAAATCCGTTTCTGGAATTCCGGGCTCATGCCGAAACCGTTGTCTTCGACTACGATGACGATGCGGCTCATGGACGGATTGAGCGGCTGCGATTCGCTGATGGAAAGGCTGATGGAGCCCCCGTCCGGCGTGTATTTGACGGCGTTGGAAAGCAGGTTGAGCAGGATCTGCTGGATGCGATGCGTGTCGCCGATCAGGTCCGTGTGTTCGACGTCCACGCGCAGGTGGAATTCGTGCCGCCGGCTTTCCAGCATGGGCCGGATCAGATCTAGGTGTAGAGTGTCAACACGTTGTTCACCCTCCGCTCAGCCTTGAGGCTGGAGGTTTTCTGCCAAGAGCCGTATGCGGACGCACAAAGTTGTAGCGATGCGTCCAGACCGGCAAGTTCGCTGTTCTTTTC
>NZ_VUMH01000013.1 GCF_009696265.1 Desulfovibrio porci | reverse complement strand
TCGACCGCGTGCAGTCAATTTGGCATTCTTATGGCTGTTCACCCTGTCCTCGGCTCGGTTTACTGTTGTCTGTCAACTCCAGCTTTACCGGCTTGAGGCAGGGTGAACAACCTATTGGAACATTACATGTAGATACGCATGGGCAGCACCACTGGAGTGCGGCTGCCGATCCGGATGGCGTCCAGATGCCCCAGGCTGCAGAGATCCTCCAGGTATTCGCGGAGCACGGACGTGGGGTTGAGCAGGGCGTCGCCGCCGGAGAGCAGAATATTGCTGATCTCGGTATGCTCGCGGATATACGCCATGATTTTGTCGCGCTGCGGGCGTGTTTCCTTGTCTTCCAGGCCTACCAGACGTTTGCGGAAGCAGTGACGGCAATACATGGCGCAGGCGTTGGTGGTCAGAATCAGCGCGGTTTGCGGGTATTTGTGCTGCAGGCCGGGCACCACGGTATTGGACGCTTCGCCGCTGGTGTCGAAGCGTCCGCCCGGGTCGAGCTCGTCCGGGCTGGGAACACACATCTTCCGTATGGGATCATGAGGATCTGAAGGATCGACCAGAGACAGATAGTAGGGCGGAATGGAAAAAGGAAACCGCTTGCTGATCCGTTGCAATTGCTCCAAATGCTCTTCCCGGAAGAAGATGTGCTCTTGCAGTTGCTCGACAGTGACAATATTTTCTTTGAGCATGTTCTGCCAAGACATGGGCGCACCTCCTTTTCGGATTATGTCACATATATAACATGTAATTAAACTATAAAGCAAGCGGTTTATGATTTGTTGATTTTGTCGGACTCGGCAATATGGCCCTCCCAACATCTGATAAAGGTTCCTGACTTACGATATTGCGAAACAATGAATAGCCGGATTGTAACGATATTGACACGTAAGGATATATGCCTGTTTTGCGGCCGCGCCGAATTTCGCCCGCGCGCCGCCGGGCTGCCCGGAAAGGAAGGCCGGGCCGTCGATCTTTGTGGCCCGTTCCTTGCATAATTTCCGGCAAAGGCTGCTTCGGCCTTGGGCAACGGCTGCGCCCGCCCGACGGGCAAGCGGCCGCGGACAAAGGAGTTTTTTATGCAAGACGCGTTGTTTAGCGGGCTTTTCGGCGCGCTGACCACAGAACACCGCATGAGCATCATCGCCAATAATTTGGCGAACGTGAATACCCACGGCTATAAACGCGACACCCTGGCTTTCAAGGACACCATGGCTTCCTATGCGCATGACGAGATCCGTGAGCCCCTGATGAATCTGCGGTCCGATCCGCTCTTTCCCGAGCCCAAGAATATGGCCCGGCCCCGCATCGCCGTGTCCAAACTCGACTTTTCCCAGGGGTCCATGCAATTCACCGGCGATCCGCTGGATGTGGCCATCAGCGGCGAGAACGCCTTTTTCCGGGTGAACACGCCCAACGGGGATTACCTGACGCGCAACGGCCACTTTCTGTTGTCCGGCGACGGCACGGTGATGACCCCGCAGGGCTATCCGCTCCAGGGCACGGGCGGCAACATCGTCATTCCGCCGGGCACGCGCAACGTGCTCATCGGCGGGGACGGCCAGGTCATTGCCGACGGCGCGGTCGTCAACCAGATCGCCCTGATCAATGTGGACAATCCGCAGAATCTGGAAAAGCTGGGCCACAATCTGTTCCGCCCGCGCGAAAACGTGAATGTGGCCGAGGGCGATGCCTATCTGGCCGGCGCGCGGCTGGAGCAGGGCTTCACCGAGGCGGCCAATGTGGAAGTGGTGACGGAAATGGTCAACATGATTGAAGTGCAGCGGCAGTTTGAGGCCTACCAGAAGGTGATGCAGACCTCGGATACCCTGGACCGCGCGGCTAACGAAAAAATAGGGCGCCGCCAGGGCTAGCCCGCGCGCGGGCCTGCCGCGTGACTGAGAGAAGGAGAAATCCCCATGATGCGTTCCCTGTATACCGGCGCCACGGGCATGGTGGCCCAGCAGCTCAACATCGACGTCATTTCCAACAACCTGGCCAATGTGAACACCACTGGCTTCAAAAAAAGCCGGGCCGAATTCGAGGACTTGATGTACCAGACCATGAAGATCGCCGGTTCCATCACCGAGGGCGACAACCGGCTGCCCGTGGGCATCCAGGTGGGTATGGGCGTGCGGCCCACGGCTGTGCACAAGTTCTTCACCCAGGGCGACTTCCAGAATACGGGCAACGCTCTGGACGTGGCCATTGAAGGCGACGGCTTTTTCCAGGTGGATGTGAACGGCGAGCTGATGTACACCCGCGCCGGTTCCTTCAAGCTCAACCAGGACGGCACCGTGGTCACGGCCAACGGCTACATTTTGCAGCCGGAATTCGCCGTGCCCGCGGAAACCAAGAACATTTCCATTTCTTCCTCCGGCCATATCGCGGCGCTGGACAGTGAGGGGCAGGAAATCGCCGGCGCGGAAATCCCGCTCTACACCTTCATCAATCCGGCGGGTCTGGACGCGCGCGGCCGTAATCTCTACACGCCTACCGAAGCTTCCGGCGCGGAAACCGAAGGCGTGCCCGGCACGGACAACGTGGGCACCCTGGCCCAGGGTTTTCTGGAAATGTCCAATGTGGAAGTGGTGGACGAGATGGTCAATATGATCGTGGGCCAGCGCGCCTATGAGGTCAATTCCAAAGCCATCCAGACCTCGGACTCCATGCTGGGCATCGCCGTGCAGCTCAAGCGCAGTTAGGACTGAAGGGGACGGACCATGCGCGGACGGCAAGCATTCGGGACAGGCGGGAGCGAACTCCGGGCGCGCGGCTCATACGGCCGTGCGCGGGCCGTGCTTGCGCTTTTCGTTTTGGCGTTGCTCTGCGCATTGTGTCCCGAGCCGCTTCAGGCCGCGGCCCAGGGGGGCGTGCCGCAGGCCGTCTGGCAGGACAGCGAGCGCAATCACCGCCGTTCGCCTTCGCAGATCAAGCGCCAGTTGCGCCCGCCGCAGGTGCGCGCCGCCCAGATTCCCCTGGCCGCCGGAGCCCAGGACCAGCGCGCCGCCAAGACTCGCGATCTCGTGGCGGCCAATGCCGTGCCCCTGGCCGCGCCGCCCGCCGCCGGGGACCAACTGCCCATGCTGGAGCAGGGCGACTGGCGGCTCAAGGTGGCCGCCGCCGCCGTGACCAACAACGACACAGTGCTGCTGGGCGACATCGCCGCGCCGCTGGGTCATATGGACCCCGCGCTCTGGAGCGATCTCAAAAACCGTCGGCTCTGGCCCGCGCCGCCGGAAGAGGGCAAACCCCTCCAGGTCAACCGTTCCCGTCTTTCACAGGCGTTGCGCCAGAGCCTGGGCAACGATCTGGCCGGGCGCTGCATTCTGCCCACCTCGCTGGTCATCCAGCGCGGCGGCCTGGTGTTCAGGGAAGATGACCTGCGTTCCTATGTCGTCAAAAGCCTGACGCCTCAACTGGCCGCCATGCCCGGCGAGGCTGAACTGAGCGAATTCCGCTTGCCGGAATATATTTTTCTGGCCCACAGCCAGCAGCGCATCCAGCTGGAACCCGGCAAACTCGCGCCGGGCCGCGTGCCTCTGCGCTTTGCCGTGCAGGAGGCGGACGGCGCCGTGTTGCGGCGGGTGGCCGGAACAGTAAACCTGACTTTGTGGATCACCGTGCCCGCGGCTTCCAGGCCGCTGGGCAAGGGCGACGCGCTGACGCCCGAAGCAGTGACCTTCATGCGCATCAACGCCAATCAGTTGCGGGATCTGCCCTGGGACGGCCATGGCGGCCCCTGGCAGGTGGTGCGCTCCCTGAACACGGGCGAGCCCATTCTGCAAAGCGATCTGGCCAGCCAGCTCATGGTCCGGCGCGGCGGCATCCTGACCCTGATCTACACGCGCGGCAATCTGCGCATGACCACCCAGGCGGAAGCCCTGGCCGACGGCGAGCCCGGCGCCACCATTCCGGTGCGGAATTTGCAAACCAAAAAACAGGTCTACGCCACCGTCAAAGACGGCAGCACCGTAGAGATCCATTAAGCCGCGCCACGCGGCCGCGAGGAGAGGAGCGTATGAAAACACAGTTGATCGTCCCGGTTCTGGGGCTGGCATTTCTGCTCTGCACGGCCTGCGGCGGCGGCGCGCACAAGCGCCCGGCCCTGCAGCCTCCGGTCACGCCGCCGCAGGAGTACCGCCAGGAAACCAGCGGCCCCAACAATCCCGGTTCGCTCTTCGCCGCCAGCGAGGAGGACACGCTTTTTGCCGACAGCCGCGCCCGGCGCGTGGGCGACATCGTGGTGGTCAAGCTGGTGGAAAACACCAAGGCCCAGAACAAGGCCGAGACCACGGCCAACAAGGACGGCTCCAACGATTACCAGGTGGCCGCCATGTTCGGCAAAAGCAAGAGCGGCTTCATCCCTCTGGTGGGCCTCGGCCCGCAAAGCCGCGTGGGCACGCCGACCTTGAGCACCACCTCGGTCAGCGATCTTTCGGCCACAGGCAAGACCAAGCGTGAAAACTACGTGACCACCTCCATGGCGGCCCGTGTTCTCCGCGTACTGCCCGGCGGCCTGTTGCAGATTGAGGGCGCGCGCGAGATCCGGGTCAACGAGGAAACCGAATATATGGTGGTGCGCGGCATGATCCGCTCCAAGGACGTGGATGCCGAAAACAGCGTCTATTCCACCCAGATCGCGGACGCGAGCATTGAATACTACGGACGCGGCGTGCTGGCCGACAAGCAGAAGCCGGGGTGGTTTACGCGGCTGATGGACAATATCTGGCCTTTCTAGGGCAGAGTAACGTTACTTTGTCGGGCCGTTGGCCCGGTTTGGCAACGGCAATGTTGTAACTTTCTGAATTTCCAGAGGCCTGACGTGCCCCAATCACGCCGGGCCACAACATCCGGCCTCCATCCGGGTGGCAAAAGGCGGAGCTCCCCCTCCGCTTTTTTGTGCGTCTGAAGATATTTTTTGTGGAACAGCGAAAAAATTTCGGCGGACGCGCCTTGCAAAAACCCAAGCGTGACAATAATCACGGTTTATTGCAACAACGTGATTATAAAGGAGTTGAGAGCGATGCCGCCGGGTGGGGGCTGCACTTCCTTTGCGCCCATATGCATTGAAAGCGGCAAAGCGTGACCGGCTGGACCTTTGGGGGGAATACGCCTACAAAATCGCATCGTGACAGCAACTCGCGGCGGACGCGTTCCGCCGCCATCTTCGCGGGGCTGTGCCCGCGGCAAGGAGAAAAAATATGGAAACCAGCGCAAGAAATGTTTTTCACGGCAAGGTCGTGGCGGTTCGTTCCGGCGCGGTCAACGATGAAGTGGAACTGAGCGTGGAAGGCGGCCAGAGCATCGTGGCCTCCATCACCCAGACCAGCACCAAAAAACTGGGCCTCAAGCCCGGCGTGGAGGCCATGGCCCTGATCAAGGCCAGCTTCGTTCTGCTGATGAACGACGCCGAGGACTATCTGCTTTCCACCCGTAACCAGTTCAGCGGCACTGTGTCCAGGGTGACCCCCGGCGCGGTCAACGCCGAAGTGCTGGTGGACCTGCTCGGCGGCACGGGCATCACCGCCATCGTGACCATGGGCAGCGTGGACAAACTCCAGCTGGCGCCGGGCAAGAAAGTCACGGCCATCGTCAAGGCCATGCACGTCATTCTGGCCGTGCCCAGATAAACGGCGGGCAAAGGTCTTTCACCGATTCGGGGGCGTGTCGCACAGCGGCGCGCCCCTTTGTCTTTGATATCAAATGGCGCTATGCTGCGCCTGTATACTGATCCACTTGCAAGGAGAACGAACATGGATATTCTGGAATGCATCAGAACACGGCGCAGCATCCGCACATATACGGACAGACCCATCAGCGAAGAAACCCTGCGCGAACTTATCGGTCTGGGCGTCAAGGCGGCCACGGGTTCCAACGAGCAGCCCTGGGGCTTCGCGGTTATTCAGGATAAGGACGAAATCCAGCGCCTTTCCGAAGAAACCAAAGGCTGGCTTTTGGAGCACCTCGCCGACTATCCCTACCTCGAACAGTACAGGGAGTGGCTGAACAAGCCCTCCTACAGCGTATTCAACCATGCCGGCACACTGTTGCTCATTTACGGCGACACGGCGTCCCACTGGTATGCCTACGACGGTTCCCTGTGCGCGGCCAACATCATGCTGGCCGCGCACAGCATGGGCATCGGCACCTGCTGGATCGGCTTCGGCGAGCACATTCTGGACACGCCCGAATTCAAGCGCGTCCATAATGTGCCGGAATCCTACCGCCTGGTCTGCCCCATGACGCTGGGCTACAGCAAGGCGAGCCTGCCGCCTTCGGAACGGAAGGAACCGCGAATCTTTTCCTGGCGGAAAGCCTGAACGCGCTTCCGGCGGGAATAACAATGCGGAGCGGCGGCCGGATTACATTTCCGGCCGCCGCTCCTTTTTATCTGGATCAGGCAAGCCTGCCCAAGGCCGGAGCGTTTCATTTCAGCTCTTGCCGGTCTTTCATTCCATCCGCCTGCGCTTCGCTGCGGCGGAGCAAAGGCGGCGTTGCCTCTTTTTGTTTATTTCTACGGCTATCCTGCCAATAGATAACAATTTTTTAGATGCGCCCGCCCTGAAACGCGTCATTACGGACTGAATTTTCGCGGCACATCAATGGGTGTATTCCAGCACAGGGAAATCGTCGCCCAGCTTACGGCGGATGGCCGCCAGCATCATTTCCCGGTTGGGGCAGGGGAAGCCGATGGGGTTGCCTTTGGTGATGCAGGAGGCCAGGGCCACGGCTTCGGCTCCCCGGTCGCGGAGCATCTGGGCGCGCAGCACGGCGCTCTTGCCGGGACAGCCTCCGCAGGAAATGAAGCCCACCACCTCGCAGCCTCCCAAGGATTCAAACGCGCCCTTGCCTTTGGCGGCCGTGACGAAGTCCGTGGTTCCGGGACAGTAATCCTCAGTCTGCCGACAACGGATAATGCCGATTTTCATGGCGATGCCCTCCTGAAGAGCGGTGTTGATCCGGCTTCCGCCGGAGCTGTTACCTTACGACCTTTACGGCATGGCGGCAAGCCGTGGTCTTTTTTATTGTGAATGTTTGGACAAATAAAAGGCGTGCTGCAAAAATATTTTATTTTTTCTTAGTATGAATATATTATATATTGAAATTATTAGATAAATATTTTGTGAAATTTTATACAAATCCTTGACCTCCACTGGACGTGAGTCTATCTTTGAATTGAAAAGATTGAGCAATCAAACAGCACAGGCATCGACATATGGAGGTCGCCATGTGGGATGAAGGTTGCGATTATAATACTGTCAGGGAAATCCGCGTGAAGACTACCGCCTACCTGGGCGTGGGCGCCATAGATAAAATCGACGACATTCTGGGCCGGTTCAGGGCCGAAGGCGTGCGGGCGCTGCTTTGCGTCAGCGGCGGGCACGCCTACAAGGCCACGGGCGCGTGGGACAAGGTGGAGGCGGCCGCCGCCAGGCACCGGATCAGGCTCGCCCTGTACAACAAGGTTACGCCCAATCCCACCACGGAAAGCGTGGACGAGGCCGCCGCCCTGGGCCGGGCGGTCAATGCCGAAGCCGTGCTGGCCATCGGCGGTGGCAGCCCCATTGACTGCGGCAAAAGCGCGGCCATCCTGCTGGCCAATCCCGGCAAGACCGGCGAGGATCTCTACTGTTTCCGCTTCACGCCGACCACGGCGCTGCCGGTCATTGCCATCAACCTGACCCACGGCACGGGCAGCGAAGTGAACCGTTTCGCCGTGGCCACGGTGACCCGGCTCAACTACAAGCCCGCCATCGCTTACGACTGCATCTATCCGCGTTACGCCATCGACGATCCGGCCCTGATGACCGGCCTTTCAGCCGACCAGACCCGCTACGTCTCCATCGACGCGGTCAATCACGTGATAGAGGCCGCCACCACCACGGTATCCAATCCCTTTGCCGTGATGCTCGCGCGGGAGACTGTCCGCCTGGTGCACGCCTGGCTGCCCAAGGCCGTGGCAGATCCCAAAAACCTGAAGGCGCGGTATGAGCTGGCCTTTGCCGCCATGCAGGCCGGAGTGGCCTTTGACAACGGCCTGCTGCACTTCACCCACGCTCTGGAGCATCCGCTCAGCGCCGTGCAGCCGAACCTGACCCACGGCCTGGGCCTGGCCGTGCTGCTGCCCGCCGTCATTGAAGAATGTTATCCCGCGCGGCCCGGCGTGCTGGCCCATATTCTGGAACCCCTGGCTCCCGGCCTCAAGGGCACGCCCGACGAGGCCCGCAAGGCCGCCAAGGCCGTGGAGGAATGGCTGTTCAGCCTGGGCGTGACCCGGAAGCTGACGGACCTCGGCATCAGCGAGGCGGATGTGGACAAGTTCTGCGACCTGGTGGAGCAGACCCCCTCGCTGGGCCTGCTGCTCTCCGTGGCGCCGGTCAAGGGATCACGTGAGCGCGTGGCCAGGATTTATCGTAATTCCTTGCGGCCCATGCTCTGATCTGGCCCAAGCCTCCGCCGGGTCCGTTCGCGGCCCGGCCTTCCGACCGAAACCCCGCCGTTCTCCCGTCGGCGGGGTTTCGCCGCGATTATTCCCCCAGCCGGACGCCCGGGTGCATGATCTGTCCGGTGAGCCCGGTTTCATAGCCGCCCAGATTTTCCAGGCGGGCCTTGAAGGCTTCGGTTTGCAGCATGTCGCGCACGGCCAGGATGCGCGGGTCTTCCCAGAAGCGTTCCGGAACGGCCAGATCGTAGCGTTCGCGCGCCAGAGGCACGAAATCCAGGCCCAGAGCCCGCGCCGCCGCGTAAATGCCCATGCCGCAGTCCGCCGCGCCGGTCAGCACGTTGACGGCCACGGCCATGTGTGTGCTTTCTTCCTTGGCGTAGCCGTCCACATCCGCGGGTTTGAGGCCCGCGCGCCGCAGATGCCAGTCAAAGAGGATGCGCGTGCCCGCGCCGCGCTGGCGGTTGATGTAGCGCAGGCCTTTGCCCTTGAGATCCTCCACGCCCCTGACGCCCTTGGGATTGCCCGCCGGGACGATCAGGCCCTGCCGGCGGATGGCCAGGTTGAGCAGCACGATCCTGCCCTCGGGATAAAACTTGCGCAGAAAGGCGAAGTTGAAGTCGCCGCTGTCCTCTTCCAGCAGATGCATCCCGGCCATGTGGCAGACGCCCTTTTTCAGGGCCGCGATGCCGCCCATGCTGCCCACATGCGCGGAAATCAGGCGGAAGGCGCGGGGCAGGCCCATGAGTTCGTCGGCCAGCAGGTCCAGCACGTTGTCGTGGCTGCCCACGCAGATCAGATTGTCGTAGAGCCGGGCCGGGGGCACGGAGAGGCGCGCCCGCACCAGGCTGTCCTCGGCGATGCCTTCGGCCTCGGCCGGAATGCGCATGACCGCCTGGGCGCGTGTCACTGTGGTGATGTTGCCCGCGCCCCGGTTGAGCGGAATGCCCACGGCCTTTTCTCCCACCCGGCCCACGGCCAGATGCACGAATTCCTCCAGCCCGAGGCGCGAGGGCAGACTGCGGGTCAGCTCCACCTCGATTTCGGGCCGGGCGGGCAGGGGGCGGTGCGCCAGCAGGCAGATGACCGGGGTGATCAATTCCTCAAAACAGATCAGGCTGCTCACCGGATAGCCCGGCGCGCCGAATACGGGCCGTCCCCGGCAGATTGCGGCCAGCGAGGGTTTGCCGGGCATGGCCGCGATGCCGTGCACCAGGATTTCCCCCTCGCTTTCCAGGATGGAGCGGGTGTAGTCCTTGCTGCCCGCCGAGGAACCGGCGCAAAAGATCACCGCATGCGCGCCCGCGTCCAGGCTGTCCAGCAGGGCCGCGCGCAGCCGGTCCGGCTGGTCCGGCACGGGCTTGACGCGCTCCACCCGGCAGCCCAGTTCGCGGGCCATGGCCGCCAGCACCTGCGAATTGGATTCCACGACCTGTCCCCGGCCCGGATCGGGGCGCTGCTCGAAGTCCAGCACTTCGTCGCCCGTGGGGATGATGCGGACCAGCGGCTGTTCCCAGACCGGCACTTCCCAGATTCCGCCGGAGAGCAGCGCGCCCACGTCGCAGGGACGGATCTGGTGATTGCGCGGGAAGAGCAGTTCCGTGGCCACAATGTCCTCGCCGATACGCCGCACGTGTTGCCAGGGAAAGGCCGGAGCCTCGACGCTCACGCCGCCCCGGCCGTCCACGGCCACATGCTCGATCATGATCACGGCGTCGCAGTTCGCGGGCAGGGGCTGCCCGGTATTGACCGCGAAACAGGTTTCGCCTTCGCGCAGCAGCAGGGGCTCGCCCTCGCGCGCGGCAAAGGTGTCCGCCGCGCGCACGGCAAAACCGTCCATGGCCGCCGCGTGACAGGTGGGCGAGGAATAGCGGGCGTGCACGGCTTCGTGCAGCACCCGGCCCACGGCCTCCTGCGCCGGGCAGAATTCCCTGCCCGGCAGAAGCGAGCGGACGTCGTCCTGGCCTGCTGACCGGTCGGCCAGGGCGTCCAGCACCTTGGCCACGGCTTCGGGCAGAGGCAGGATTTTCAGGTAGACATTGCGTTTGAAGGACATGGGTTCTCCTGAGGCTGACTGTGTTTGAATCAGCATAGTCGTTTTGGCGGAAAAGGAAAAGAAAAGGCCCTCCCGCGAGGAGGCCGCATCTTGTTTTCATATCCGTCCGGCGTCGGCCGTCGGTCCGTGTCCCCCACAATTCCGGAAGCGCGGGCCGGGATATTGCGCCCAAGGCGGCCAAGCGCTATGTTGAACCGTTCCGCAACCCCAACCCTACGGCGGCAAGCCGTTATTTTATGACCGTACATGACATCCGCGCCCTGCTGGCCCGCGACAAGCCCACTGTGGGCACCTGGCTGCAACTGCCCTCGCCGGACGTAGCCGAACTCATGGCCCGCGCCGGGTATGACTGGGTGGCCGTGGACATGGAGCACGGCTCCTTCGGCCGCACCGGCCTGCCGGACATTTTCCGGGCCATTGAATGCGGCGGGGCCGCGCCCTTCGCCCGTCTGCCCGAAGCGACCAAGACGCAGATCAAATCCGCGCTGGAAGCCGGGGCGCAGGGCCTGATCTTTCCCATGATCGAAAGCCGCGAACAGCTCGACAAGGCCATTGACTGGGCCGTGTATCCCGGGCAGGACGCGTGGCGAGCGCCGGGCGAAACAGCGGCGGAATATCGGGGCGTTGGCTATTGCCGGGCCAACGTCTTCGGCAAGAATTTTGAGGAATACCGGCAGGAACGCGCGCCCGAGCTTTTTCTGGCGGCCCAGATCGAGCATATCCGGGCCGTGGACAATCTGGACGCCATCCTGACCCATCCCCGTCTGGACGCCATCATGGTCGGGCCCTACGACCTTTCGGGCAGCATGGGCCTGACCGCGCAATTCGATCATCCGGACTTCAAGGCGGCCATGGCGCGCATTCAGGCGGCCTGCCAAAAACACAAGGCGCGTATGGGCCTGCACATCGTGCAGCCTGATCCGGCGGAACTGGCCCGGCAGGTGGCGGCGGGCAGCCGCTTCATCGCCTACGGCATTGACTCGGTATTTTTATGGCAAGGGGCCGAACGCCCCGGCGTGGAGAACCAGCTGTGAAAATCACTGTTTTCGGCGGCTCCGGCTTTCTGGGCTCGCATATCTGCGACAAGCTTTCCGAGGCCGGACACGCGGTGACCATTGTGGACCTGCATCCTTCGCCCTGGCTGCGGCCGGACCAGATCATGCTCACAGGCGACATTCTGGATGAGGAGACCGTGCGCAAAGGTGTGGAAGGCGCGGATATGGTCTTCAACTACGCGGGCATCGCGGACATCGGCGAGGCCAACAACCGCCCGGTGGACACGGCGCGCATCAACGTCCTGGGCAACGTCATGATTCTCGAGGCCTGCCGCAAGGAGCAGGTCAAACGCTATGTCTTCGCCTCGTCCCTGTACGTCTACGGCAAGTCCGGCGGCTTTTACCGCTGCAGCAAGCAGGCCTGCGAGATTTATATCGAAAACTACCAGGCCATGCACAACCTGCCGTACACCATATTGCGCTACGGCTCGCTCTACGGCCCGCGCGCGGACAAGCGCAACGCCATTGAGCGTTTCGTCAGTGAGGCCCTGACCACGGGCTGCATCACCTATTACGGCGCGCCCACGGCCCTGCGCGAATACGTGCACGTGGACGACGCCTCCACGGCCACCCTGGCGGTGCTGGCCCCCGAATTCGAGAACCAGAACATCATCATTTCCGGCAACCAGCCCATGCGGGTGGGGGATCTGTTCAAAATGATCGGCGAAATGCTCGGCAAGGAGCTGACCATCAATTATCAGAACGATCCCAACAGCGGGCATTACCAGATCACGCCCTACGCCTTCATGCCCAAGGTGGGGCGCAAGCTGGTGCCGCCGCTCACGGTGGATCTGGGCCAGGGCATACTGCGGGTCATGGAAGAGGAGCACAAGGCCCTGCACCCGGAACTGCAGACCGAAGGGGGCTATCTGGTCCCGACCGATGACTAGCGCCGCCACGGCGGGGGATGCCGCCGGCGCGCCGGGCCGTCCCTCCCGTCTGGTGACCTTGGGCGTCACCGGCGACTGGGCCTTCGCGGCGGGCACGCTGCTGTCGGCCCTGCGGCGACACAATCCTGACCTGGATGCGGACATCCTTGTCTTTCACGACGAGGCCCTGCGGCCCACGGACCAGGCTCTGCTGGAAGGCCTGGGGGCGCGTTGCGAGCCTTTCGCCGTGGCCTGTGACGGGCTGCGGCCCGAGGCCGTGCGTCTTTTCTCGCCGCTCTGCCTGGCCAAGTTCGCCTGCTTCCGCCTGTTGTCCGACTATGAAAGCGTGCTCTGGCTGGATACGGACCTGCTGATCCAGGACAGCCTGGAGGACATCTGGCCTTGCGGCCCCCTGGCCCTGGCCGTGGAAGACCCGGAATTTACCGGCGCAGGCCGCACCAGCCCGGTCCGCGTCAATTTTTATGAGGACGTGCCCGGCGTGGACGCGGATGCGCCCAACCTGAACTCCGGGGTCATTGTCTGGCGGCGCGGCCTGCGCGATCCCGAGGCGCTGGAGCGGCGTTGCCTGGACTTTTTGCGGGAGCACGGCCCCCGGCTACGCTATCCGGATCAGGCGGCCTTCAACGCCCTGGCCCAGTGGATGCGCGTCGAGCGGCCCGGCGAACTGGCCGAGCTGCCGTTGCGTTTCAACTGCCATCCGCGCAATCCGGCGGCCGTGTACGCGCCGGTGGTGCATGCCTTCGGCGCGTACAAGCTCTGGAACGACGGGCTTACCGCCGCCTGCTTTCCCGAATGGCAGCGGGACTATGCCCGCTGGCTGCGCCGGGGCGGCAGCCCCTATGCCGGGCCGGTGGAAAACGCGGCCTATGGCGAGAGCGGGGCCTTCTATCTTTTGCGCGGGCTCTTTGATACCATCGGCAGGAGCGAACAGGCCCTAGACGCGCTGCAAGAGCGGCTGGCCGCGGAAAGCGAGACGCGGGAAAAACTGGAAGCCCTGTTGAAGCGCGTGCGCTCACGCGCGTGACACACGTGAAACCTGCCGGTCAGAATATAGTGTCCCAGCCATGTACTCTATAAAGGTAATCTGAGGAGAGGGAATATGAACATCATTGCCATCATCCCGGCGCGCATGGGCTCCAGCCGCTATCCGGGCAAACCGCTGGCCCTGATCCACAATGTGCCCATGGTGGGGCATGTGACCTTCCGCACGGCCATGAGCACGGTGCTGTCCGACACCTATGTGGCCACCTGCGACAGCATCATTGAGGATTACTGCAAAAACGCGGGCCTCAAGTGTGTGATGACCGGCGACCACCATGTGCGCTGCTCCACGCGCACGGCCGAGGCCCTGCTCAAGATTGAGGCCGCCACGGGCAAAAAGGCCGACATCGTGGTCATGGTCCAGGGCGACGAGCCCATGGTCCGGCCCGAAATGATCGACGCCGCCGTGCGGCCCATGCTGGACGACCCGTCCATCAACGTGGTCAACCTCATGGCCGACATGGACACCCTGGAGGAATTTGAAGATCCCAACGAGGTCAAGGTGGTGGTGGACCGCTTCGACAACGCCCTGTATTTTTCGCGCGAACCCATTCCGTCCCGCAAAAAGGGGTCGGACAAGGTGCCCATGCGCAAGCAGGTCTGCATCATCCCCTTCCGGCGCGATTATCTGCTCCGCTTCAATGAAATGGAGGAAAGCCCGCTGGAAATCTATGAATCCGTGGACATGATGCGCATTCTGGAATACGGCGAAAAAGTCCGCATGGTGCCTACCGACTGCCGCACCTGGAGCGTGGACACGCCCGAGGATCTGGCTCGGGTGGCCCGGCTCATGGAAGGCGACGATTTGATGAAGGCGTACAGCAAGTAAATGGAAAGCCCGGCACCTTCTTCCGGCGCTTCCGGTTCCGCCGCGCCCGTGTCCGCCCCTGCCGCCCTTTCGGCGTGGTCCCGTCTGGGGACCGCGCTGGAGGAATTCTGGATCGCGCTGTTCGCGTGGGTGCCCACGCCTCTGGGCCTGGCCCTGCGCCTGCTGGCCTGGCGCTGGCTGTTCGCGGCCTGCGGTTCGGCGCGCTTCGGCACGGGCCTGACCCTGGCCGGTTGCCGGAATATGCGCCTGGGCAACGGCGTGCGTCTGGGCCGGGGCTGTTTTGTGACCGCCGGGGGCGGCAGTCTGGTTCTGGGCGACAATGTGGCCGTGTCGCCCTGCGCGCATCTGGGGGCCGACGGCGGGCGCATCGAGATAGGCGCGCATACGGCCATCGGGCCGGGCACGGTGATCCGCGCGGCCAATCACCGCTTTGAGCGGCAGGATCTGCCCATCATGCGCCAGGGCCATCAGCCGGGCGAAGTGTTTATTGAGGACGACGTCTGGATCGGGGCCAACTGCGTCATCACGCCCGACGTGCGCATCGGGCGCGGGGCCGTGGTGGGCGCGGGCGCGGTGGTCACGCGCAATGTGGCTCCCTTTTCCATTGTGGCCGGGGTGCCGGCCAAGGAGATCGGACGCCGTGGCTAGGGGCTGTCCTAAATTGGTTCTTTTGCCTTCCAGCTTCGCCAATCTGCGCTTTTTGCTCCAGTCGAGTACCATTGAGAGTACACTCCTTTCGCAAAAAGCTTGTTTTCCTCGCTGGAAAGGCAAAACTCCTCAATTTAAACAGCCCCGGAGCATTTGACACTTGAAATGCTCTCGTATGCGCCGTTGCAACCGGGACAATACGTGATTATTTTTTGAGGAAAACATATGCCTTTGCAATGTCTGGTTTTTGACTGCGACGGAGTGATTCTGGACAGCGTGCCGGTCAAGACGCGGGCTTTCGCCCGTCTGGCCGAGCCCTTCGGCCCGGAAGCGCGGGACCGTTTCGTCATGTATCATACGGTGCACGGCGGGGTCAGCCGCTACAAGAAGTTTGAATGGTTCTTCCGCGAAGTGCTGGGCCGCGAGATCAGCGAGGAGGAATCCGCCCAGTGGGGCCGCCGTTTCGCGGAATACGCCCTGGACGAAGTGCGCCGCTGCCCGCTGATCCCCGGCGTGCGGGACGTGCTGGAAACCTGGCGCGGCCGTTTGCCGCTCTATGTCTGCTCCGGCGCGCCGGAAGAGGAACTGCGTCTGGTCCTGCATGAACGCCGACTGGAAGCTTATTTTACCGGCATCCACGGTTCGCCCCCGGCCAAGGCCCAGGTGCTTGAGCGCATCGTGCGCGACGCCGGGGTGGAAGCTGAAAACGTCCTGATGGTGGGCGATGCCGTGACGGACCGCGACGCGGCGGACCATGTGGGCGCCTTGTTCTACGGCGTGGGGCAGGAACTCAAGGGCGGTCCCTTTCCTTGGGGCGCGGATCTGACCGGGCTCAACGACTGGATCCGGGCCAGGGTCTGACGTGCGCCTTTCCTTGCACATATGCCCGCCTCTCAGCCGGACGGGTTCCGGCGGAGAGCCGATTTCTTTTCTTGCCATGAAAAAAGCTCTTGTTTTGCTCTGTTGTTTCTGGCTGGCCCTGGCTCTGACGGCCTGCGGCTCCGGCGACGAAGATAAGGCCGGAAAAACCGCCGGAGAGAGCGCGCCCGCCGCCTCGGCGGAACCGTCCGCCGCGCCGTCCTTGGTTCCCGAAGCTGCGGAAACGGCCCCCGCCGTTCCCGCGTCCCTGCCTCCGGCCACGCCCGAGGAAAAAGCGCGGGCCGACAGGATGGTGGATTTCTACAATACCGCCGCCGCGGCCCTGTCCGGCGGCTGGTATGGCCTGCCCGACGTATTGCTGAACAATGCGCGCGCCTACCTGGAGGACTGGCGTCTGGCGGCCCGGCCCGCTGTGCGCGGCGCGCGGGGGGACGCGGCGCGCGGTCTTGCGCCCGCCAAGGGGCTTTTCCCGGCGGCGACGGAAGCGCAACTGGCCCAGTGGGTACGGGACATGGACAAGGCTCTGGACGCCATGCTGGCGGACTACAAATCCCTGGAACGCTACGTGAAGGACGACAGCGTCATCGACGACGGCGTCAGGGGCAAAAAGCTGGTGGAGAGCCTGGGCGCGTCCCATGCCGTTTTTATGGCCGCCCGCGACAGCTATCTGGAAATTGTGGAGGCGCGGGCCGCGCAGGCCGAGGAAGTGCTGCTGCGCGACCATCCTCTTCAGCGCCAGATCGTGGCGGCGGAAAAAATCTTTTCTCTTTTCCGCAAGGCCGCCGGTCTGCTGGGGCCGGAAAAGCCGGACAAAGAAGCCCTGGAAAAACTGCGCCGTGAGCTGGAATCCGTTCTTGCCAAGGCCGGGCGGCCGCCGTTCCCGGCGTCGCCGGAACTGGAGCGGAGCTACCGCGCCTTTCTCAAGGAAGCCGCGCTGTTTCCCGAGGGCCTTGCGCGCGGTCTGGCCGAAGGATTTTACAGTCCGCTCCGGCGTGATCTGAACAGCATCGCCGCTCGCAGCCGCGAGGCGTATAATGCTTTTGCGCGGGCGGCCAACCAATCCTAGGGCGAGTTTCCCAATGGGGCCTTTTGCCCTCTGGCTGCGTCATCTATGCTGTCTTTATTCGTACGGCTCACAAGTTCGCCTCCGGCTAAAGTGAAGCGAGTGCCATCAGGGTACACTCCCTTCGCAAAACAGCTTGTGTTCCTTGCCGGAAAGTCAAAACTCCACAATTTGGAAACAGCCCTTGGCGCAGCTTACCGTTAAGAATGTACCTTCTTAATATTTAAAGGTTCCCGTTTCGACGTTTGACAGCGCAAATACATCGCGTTTCCGCCTCCTGTAAGGCGGGCCATTTCATCCCGGCAATTGTCAGTTTACTGACGATTGCCGGGTTTTATTTATATAACATATTGATATTTATGATATAAATTGTATTGGCAAGCCGTTTGCAAAAAGAAGAGTGAAAAAGCTTTGCGTGTCCGGCCATGTCCGGCAATTCAAGTGCGCCAAGCGCGCCAATTCCGCCAATACCGGAGGTTCAGCATGTTTTTTTTGCTGGGAGGCAATGACAAAAAAGCCCGCAAGGCCGAGAAGCAGATGCGTATGTCTGACAGCACCGCCCGCGTGCGCAACGTCTTTCTGGCCGGGCGTTTTCCCGTGGTGACCACCCATCAGGTGGAGGGCCGCCGCATCGCCAAGGTGCTGGGTCTGGTCTGCTGCCGGGGCTATGATTCGGACGAGGCCTTTTTCGGCATGGCGGGCCGCGCCATGAACAAGGGGGCTCAGGCTATTGTGGGCTACAGCGAAAATGTGGCCTTCCACCCGGACGGCAGCAAATATTTTTCCTGCTTCGGCACGGCCGTCATGTTTGAATACGATCCCGCGGACCCCGATGCTCTGCCGCTGATGCTCCAGCAGAAATTCAAGCAACGGGAGCAGCAGCCCAACAGTGATATGATCTGAGCGCCGTTGTCCCCAACAACGCCAAAAGCCGCCGGTTACAGGCGGCTTTTGGCGTTGTTGAAGCGTCCTGAAATTTACTGGGGATACTCCACACGGACCAGCGCCAAGCCCCCGGCCGGAGCCGTGACCGAGGGCACGGCCCGGCGGTCGCGGGCCGCCAGCAGGGCCGGGATGCTTTCGGGATGGATTTTGCCCTGGCCGCAGGCCGCCAGCAGACCGGCCATATTGCGCACCATCTGCTTGAGAAAGCCGTTGGCCGTGACGGTCAGGCGCAGCAGGGGCGCGTGCGGGGGGTAAAATTCGCACGGCGGCAGAATGTCCAGGGCGGCAGTGCTGATGTGGCGCGTCGTGCTTTCCATGTCCGTGCCCGCGTTTTGCAGCCCGGCAAAGTCCTGTTCGCCCAGCAGATACGGCAGGGCCGCGCGCATGGCCTGCACATCCAGCGGACCGCAGTTCCAGACAAATGGGGCCAGTTGCGGCGGCACAAAATTGCGTTCCTGCCAGAACTGGTAGGCGTAGGTTTTGCGCAGGGCGTCCTTGCGGGCGTGAAAGTCCGGCGGCGCGGGCTCGGCCGCCAGCACGCGGATTGCCGGCGGCAGCAGTGCGTTGAGGCTGCGCCGCCAGGACTGTTTGGCCTTGTCGTCGGGCACGTCGCAGTGGGCCACCTGCCCGTGGGCGTGCACGCCCGCGTCAGTGCGGCCCGAACCGTGCACCCGTACGGGCGTTCCGGCCAGCACGCGCAGGGCGGCCTCCAGCTCTCCCTGAATGGTGGGCGGCGGCGAGGGCTTTTCCTGAATCTGCCAGCCGCTGTAGCCGGCGCCCAGATAGGCCAGCAGCAGTTTCAGGCGCATCAGTCGGGCAGCCTCATGCGGGTGATCAGCTCCGTAAATTTGGCGGTCTTGGCCGGATTGGTGTAGGTCAGAATTTCGCCGGACTGTTTGGGGGCCATGCCCGACAGAATCCGGATGGCCACCCGCTCGTCCATGCTCTCCAGCGCCTTGGCCGCCGTGCGGGGCTTCATATTGGCGTACATCTGGATCAGATTGCGGATTTTCTTGTCTTCCAGGTCCTTGGCTTCGCGGATCATATCCTTCATTTTCCGCTCGGCGTCCTGCAGGTCTTTCAGACGCTGGTCCATCTGCTGGCGCAGCATAAGGATGTCCTGCTGCTGGCGGGCCAGTTCCTGGGCCTTGTCGTTGGGATCGCCGGGTGGGGGAGTGGTCGTCACCCGGGGCGCGGGCGCGGGCAGGGCGGTGGACTGGCCGCTTTGCGGCAGGGAGGGAAGGACTGAGGAGGCCCCAGCGCCGCGCGGAGGCAGCGGCGCGCCGTCGGTTCCCTGGCCGCGCGGAATATTGGCCGGAATGTCCGGCGCGCCGGGCATGGTCGTGGGCGCGCTCTGTTCCGCCGGGGTAAAGGGGGAAGCGCCGGACGGCGTCTGGGGCACGGGCATGTCCAGCGCGGCGGCGTGCGCGGCCTGCACGCTGCCAAGTCCCGGAATGGGCAGGTTTTTCAGGCCCAGCGCGTCCAGCAGGCCGTCGTCGCGGCCTGTGCGGCGTACCGGAGAGGCGGCCAGCAGAGGCGCAACGTTTTCGTTCGGGGCCGGTGTCCCGGCTTCGGCCACAGGGCCGCCCAAAGGCGCGGGAGCGGGCAGAGCGGGCGGGCTGAATACGGCGTCACCCGCAGCGGCGGCGATGTTGCTTCCGGCTGTGACCATGGGCGCGGGAAGCGCGGCGTCCGCTCCCGTCTGCGTCTGGCGGCGCGGCTTTGCGGCGGCGGCCAGTTGCGCGGCGGCGGACCCTTGGGGCAGATCGCCGGACGGCAGAGGGTCGGAGGAATCGCGCTGAAGGGTTTTGCCGGGAACTGTGGAGGCGGCGCTGTTTTCAGGAGCGCGCGCCGTCAGCAGAGGGGCGGCGGGATCGACGGCGGCGCTTCGGACGGCCTCGTGCGCGTCCTGCCGCGCCATGTCGCGCGGAGCGTCGCCAAGCCGGCCCGGCAGCGGCACGTCCAGCATGAGCATGCCCAGAACGGCAAGTTTGATGAAGCACAATACCGCCAGCCAGCGGAAGAGCTTAGAAAGACGGAGCCTTGTAGCGGAGGGTCGCGATTTCGTCATTGAAGCGTTGCTCCTTCAACTGTTCTTCGCGGGCATAATATTGTTTCTGCCGTTCCTTGAGTTTGTCCAGCAGCTTTTTGTCTATGGCGCGGGCCGCCAGCAGATTTCTGGCTTCCTCCACCATCTGGGCCAGCATGCGCACCTGCAGGGAGGCGGCGGCCTCGTCGCCGCGCAGGCCTTTGACATACTGCTCCAGCAGCCAGCGTTCGGCGGCGTCCATCATGGCTTCGTCACAGAGGCGGTCCTGGGAACGGCGCAACTCGGCCTGAAGCTGCTCCAGGCGCTCCCGGGCCTCCTGGTGGCGGCGCTGCGCCGTGGCCAGGCGCACCTTGGCCTCTTCCTCCAGTTGTTCCCGGTAGTCGAGCACTTTCTGCATTTTGAAGCGAAATGGCATGCAAGCTCCGCCTTGTTTTTGACGCTTGTCTTGGGTCGCCAGGGGGAGTTGCAATCTGCGGGCCAAAAGCCGGATCGCCCTTGGGCACGGCCCGCCGCACGCCAGGTCTTCGCGTCCGGTCAGACGTTCAGCGCCGCCGCGTGGTTCACCGGTCCGCAGCCCTTGCCGGGGCTGTAACTTTTACGCAGGGCGAGATTGAGAAATTCCTGGGCCTTGGTCACGGCCACCTGAAGGGGCAGGCCTTTGCCCAGACCCGTGGCGATGGCCGCCGAAAGCGTGCAGCCGGTGCCGTGGTTGTTTTCCGTTTCCACCTTGGCCTGGGGCAGAGCCCTGGGCTCCTGGCCGGGCAGGCAGAGGCAGTCCGTGACCACAATGGAACTGTCCATGTGCCCGCCCTTGATAAGTACTGCTTTGGCCCCCATGGAGAGCAGTTTTTCGCCCGCCGCGAAGGCGTCTTCCACATCGACGATGCTCAGGCCGGTCAGCATTTCGGCTTCAGGCCGGTTGGGCGTGAGCAGGTCGCAGCCGGGCAGGATTTCCTCTTTCAGGGCCGTCACCGCGTCCTCCTGCAACAGGCGGCTGCCGCTCTGGCTGACGGATACGGGGTCCGCCACCAGAGGGAATTTCCGTTGGCGCAGAATGGGGCTGATAGCGCGGATGATGCCCGCGGAGAACAGCATGCCGGTTTTGGCCGCGGCCACGGGAAAGCCCTCCAGCACGGTGTTCAGCTCCAGAGCCACAAAATCGGGGTCCGGCGCGTGGATGCCCGTGACGCCCTGACCGTTCTGGGCCGTCAGCGCGGTGATGACGCTCATGCCGTAGCCGCCCAGGGCCATGATGGTTTTCAGATCGGCCTGAATGCCCGCGCCGCCGCCGGAGTCGGAACCGGCAATGGTCAGAATGTTGGGGGGGGTCGGCATATGCTCTCCCGTTATGGTGTTGCTGTGGTTGAGAAAAGGAAGGGCAGAGCCTTGCGGCTCTGCCCGGATGGTTGAAACGCGTTGTCCGGCGGAACTCTTATAGCCCGTGCCGGACGGGCGCGCAAGACGCGGCCCGGCCGCTAGACGTTTTCCGGCGCGCCGGCCACTGCGCGGCGGCCCAGCACCATAAAGGCCACAAAGGCCACGATGGCGGCCACTATGCCGATGATGTTGGAGATGTCGATGCTCATGCCGAAGCCCATGGAGGGCTCGTAGCAGATGTAGGAAACGCAGACCGCTGTCATAAATACGGCGGGCAGGGTGCATATCCAGTGGAGGCGGTCCCTGCGGGCCAGGTAGGCCGCCCCGGCCCAGAGCACGATGGTCGCCAGGGACTGGTTGGCCCAGCCGAAGTAGCGCCAGATGATGTTGAAGTCCACCTGCGAAAGAATCACGCCGATCACGAACATGGGCACGGCGATGAGCAGGCGCGGAGAAACGGCCTTCTGGGAATAGTTGAAAGTTTCGGCGATGGTCAGGCGCGCGGCGCGGAAAGCCGTGTCGCCCGAGGTGATGGGCAGCACCACCACGCCCAGGATGGCCAGCACGCCGCCCACGGCGCCCATCAGGGCGAAGGAGGATTCCGTCACCACGTTGCCGGGGCCGCCGGCGGCTAGGGCTGCGGCCAGCGCGTCGGGACCGTGGTAGAAGCTCATGCCCACGGTGGCCCAGACCAGGCCGATGAAGCCTTCGGCCACCATGCTGCCGTAAAACACGGGCTTGCCCAGCTTCTCATTGGCCATGCAACGGGCCATGAGCGGGGACTGGGTGGCGTGGAAGCCGGACAGCGCGCCGCAGGCGATGGTGATGAATACCAGCGGGAAGATAGGCAGACCCTTGGGATTCTGGTTGGCCCACTGGGCGGAGTTGTAGAATTCCGTGCCGCTGACGAACATCATCACGGTGATGCCCACGGCCATGAAGATCAGGATGGCGCCGAAAATGGGATAGAAGCGGCCGATGATCTTGTCGATGGGCATGATGGTCGCCAGGAAGTAATAGGCGAAGATCACGCAGACCCAGAAGGTCAGGTTCATCCAGATGGGCGTCAGCTTGGCCAGCAGCGCGGCCGGGGCGGCCACAAAGACCACGCCCACCAGAATGAGCAGCACCACGGCGAAGACGCGCATGATCTGTTTGGCGGCGTTGCCCAGGTTGTAGCCCACGAAGGTGGGCACGTTGGCCCCGCCGTAACGGACGGAAAGCATGCCCGACATGTAGTCATGCACGGCGCCCGCGAAAATGGTGCCGACCACGATCCAGACCAGGGCCGAGGGGCCCCACAGCGCGCCCAGGATAGGGCCGAACACCGGGCCCACGCCCGCGATGTTCAGCAACTGGACCAGCCAGACTTTCCAGACCGGCATTTCCACGTAGTCTACGCCGTCGGCGAGAGTCTGGGCGGGGGTGGCGCGGTTGGGCTGCACGCCGAAGACTTTAGCCACAACGCTCCCATAAATGATGTAGCCGACAATCAGCGCGGCCACGGACAGAAGAAAATAAACGTAGTTTGGCATAGCTCCCTCTGTATGCAAAAGTAAATGAACCACTCAAAAATCCGTGCCTCCGATGCGCGGACTTGCAGCATATCGGTACTTTTCAAGTAACCATAAGGCGTCCTGGCGTCAACATAAAGCCGGAATCCGGGAGGAAAAGGAAAAACCTTGCCCGGCGGGGCATCCGGGGTGATCGCGGTGGCCTGGCCGTGCCCTGTGACGGGTTCTGCCGCCCAGCGGACCGGAGCGATTCTTCGGCTGCCGCATCTGTTCGACAGTTATATCTATTAGTATATATTCAAAAAATCCGCAGTGCCTGCGCGTCGAGCAAGTCTCGAGACAAAGTCTGGAAAAAGTATTCACACCCGAAAAAAGCAATGATATCGTGCCGCAGGCGAAAAGCTCCGCCGGAAACGGGGGATAAGCCCGAGGAGACCTGCATGAAACTGGAAAAGAAAACGCCCCAGGTTCCCGACATCATGAACCTCCCCAAACCCCGGCCCGGCAAGGGCGGCGGGCGCAAGGCCGGATTGCTGGCCCTGGTGGCGGTGCTGGCGGTGGGCGGGGCGGCCTTCTGGCTGACCCGTGAGCCGTCCATCCGCGAGCTGTGGCGGGAACAGGCCGCCGGCGTCATCGACAACGCTACCAACGGCACGCCTCTGGCCGGCGTGGGCGATCTGCTGCGGGAGGGGCCTCCGCCCCCGCCTCCGTCGGTGACCAGCCCGAATACCGCGCCGGGCACGCTGGCCGGCCAGAATGTGCAGGGCACGGTGGGCGCGCCTGTGGATACCAGCCTGCCGTCGGGGCAGAGCGGGCTTGCGGGCGGCACGGGCATGCCCGGCCAGTTCGGACAGGAGGCCGTGGTCCCCAAGGTGACGGCTGACAGCAGAGTGCGCCCGGATTTTGTGGAAGATCTGGCCGCCTATCTGGTTTCGCGTTACAAGCCCGGTCCGCGCGGCGGGTCGCTGGGCGTCAGCGTGCAGAGCGTCAACCAGCGCTACGGCGTCAAGATGGCCGGCATGGCTGAAGGAGGTCGCGCGGGCCTGTTGCGTTACGCTTTCCATCCCACCATGCTCCAGAGCCTGTATGCGCTGTATGTGGACCGTTTCATGGCGGCGCTGGATCGCGAGGCGGCGGCCAAGGCCCTGTCGCCGGAGCAGAACCGGCAAATGCACATGGCTCTGGCAGGCCGCTTCGTGATGCTGGCCGGCGCGCTGGAAGGCGTGGCTTCGGTGCCGGATCTGAACAAGCGCATCAAGGGATTGGAACAGATTTCCCAGAACGTGCTGGAGATCAATTCCCAGATGACCACGGCGGTTTTTGATCTGGACCAGTTGCGTGAAAGCAAGGCCTCCCAGCCCGAAATCACGACCACACAGTTGCGCGTGGACGGCCTGAGCGCCCGTTACCGCCGGGTGCTGGAAGAACGCGCGGCCGCGCAGCGCGCTCTGGTGGCGGCCATCCGCAAGGGCGGCGGTCAGGCTCTGGACGACGATTCCCTGCTTTTTGTGGCGTATTGGGTGGACCGGCGCTTGCAAGAAGGGCCGCAGGCCCTGGCTTCCGTGCAGAGCGCCGCCGGCGTGCTGCGGGATCTGGCCCGGCGTTGCGCCCAGGCCGGAGCGGACACGCCCGCCAACAGGGCCGGTCAGGCTCCGTCCGCCCCGCCCCTCCCGTCGGCTCCCGGGGCGGGACCGGCCCGCAATGCGGCGCGGCAGGCTACAGCGCCGCAAAACGCGACGCCTCCGGCGGCGCCCGCGCCCGCGCAGCCGTTGGCTGTGCCCGCTCCCGTCCAGGTGGGCGGCCAGGGCCGGTGAACGCGCCGCTGGTTTTTTTTGTGGGCGGCACGCGCAGCGGCAAAAGCGGCTTGGCCCAGCGCTGGGCCGAGGCTCAGGCCCCGCGGCGGCTTTTTCTGGCCACCTGCCGGGTTGAGGACAATGACGCTGAAATGGCCGCGCGCGTGGCCCGGCATCAGGCCGGACGCGGCGCGGGCTGGTTTTGTGTGGAAGAGCCCCTGGATCCGTTGACTGTGCTGAAAGGCTTCCTGGCCGGAACTTCCGGCCAGGACAGCGACGCGGCCGGCGTGGCCCTGCTGGACTGCGTCAGTCTGTGGATTGCCAATCTGCTGGCCGCCGGGCTGACGCCCGAGGTGATCCGGACGCGGGTGGCGGCCCTGGCTGCCGGACTGGCTGATGAGCCGGGGGGACGCGCCCGCCCGGTGGCTCTGGTCAGCGCGGAAACGGGGCTGGGCATTGTGCCGCCCACGCCGCTGGGACGCGTCTACCGGGATGTGCTGGGTCTGGCCAATCAGACGTTGGCGGGCGTCTGCACCCATGTGATTTTTGTCAGTTGCGGTCTGCCGCTGGCGCTTAAAGGGCCGCTGCCGGAGGGTCTATGAGTGTGGTCGTTCCGCGCCGCCGCAGGGGTGCGCTGTGTTGTGCGCTTCTGGCTTTGGGAATTTTCGCGCTGCTGGCGTCCGTCTCGGTTCCGTTTGTCCGCGCCGCTGACCCGCGTCAGTGTGTGGCGGACGTGGGGCGGGCCATTGACGCGGCGGACGCCGCCGCCTTTGAACGCCTCGTGGATGTGGACGCCATTCTGGACGCGGCCCTGACGCTTTTTCTGCGCGACGCGCAAAAGCCGGAAGTTGCCGCCCGGTTGCCGCCCCTGCTGGCCGTGATGTTTTCCCAGGCCGCTTCCGGGGATTCCGGCGGGAACAATTTGCGTAATCTGCTGTTCAGCGAAGCCCGCGCTTTTGTGATCAACGGCGTGTCTTCCGGGGCTTTCGCCGGGCGCACTCCCAGCGGAGGAGCCGCCCAGGGCCTGCTGGCCCCGCTTTTTGCCGACGCTTCCACAGGCCGCAAGGAGATCCGGCGGATCGGCCAGGCCAGGTCCGACAACCGGGGCTGGCTGGTGCCCTTTGTGGTGCATGACGCGGGCAACGGCGAAAACTACGAGGTGCTTGGCCGGGTCAGCCCGGTGGAAAACGGCTTTCGTCTGACCTCGGTGGAAAATCTGGAGGAACTGCTGGACCGCGTGCGCGCCGAGAGCCTGAATGTGGGCGAATGACCGGCACACCGGTATGGTGGAGCCGATGACCTTTGGAGCGCTATGTTTTTTCAAAGGCCATCGGCTCCTGTCGCATTCAGCGTTGCAATGCTCCGCAATCCCGCTCGGAAACAGCTTGGGAGCGGGCGAAATCACACGTCAATCTGCAGCCAGGCGCGGGCGCCCCAGCCGATGAGAAAGGAGATGAGAGCCACGCTGAAGCTTATGGCCAGCATCTCCCGGAAGCCGCGCAGAAAAGAGGATTTGCGCACCACGGAGACAAAATAGGTGAAGCCCAGAATAATCAGGGCGGCGGTCAGCAGGCAGAAGACCAGTGACACAAGCGGCGCGGAAAAGATGCAATACGGGGCCAGCAGCAGGGCCACGGTAAACATGTAGGCCAGGCCGGTATATGTGGCCGCTTTCAGCGGATGTTTCCCGCCCTCGTCCGTTTTTTTGGAAAGATATTCGGAGGCCGCCATGGACAGGGTGGCGGCGACGCCGGTAATGAAACCGGCTAGGCCGATCATTTTGTTGTCGTTCAGCGCCAGGGTAAAACCGGCGAGCGCGCCTGTCAGCTCCACCAGGGCGTCATTGAGCCCCAGAACCATGGAGCTGATATAGCTGAGGCCGTCCTCTTCAATCATGGCGGCCAGTTCCGCTTCATGCCGGCTTTCGTCCTCCAGTATTTTCCGGGCAATGGGGAATTGTTCCGAAACCGCCTTGTATTTTTCAATGGCTTTGGTTTCTCCCGATTCCATCAGATTGATGATAAAGGTCAGACCGAAAATTTTTGCCAGAAAGATAAAAAACCAGACCCGGAAAACGCTGAGTCGGGGAAGCGCGTCCAAAAGGGATGCCCACTGGGCTTTGTGGCTCTGTTCATCCCGCGCGATGGCTTCCAGCACCCCGCGGTTGTGCTCCGACTTGGTCTTTTTCGCCAGAACCGTATAGACGGCGGCGTCCAGGGCTTCATCAAGATAAAATTGACGGATATATTGTTTCATTTCCGGGGTCATGTTCCACTCCACAATAATACATATGTTCAAAGGCCGCTGAAAGCCTGCGAACGGAAAGCGCCGGCTGCCTGCCGTGAGCGTTTTTTCGCGCAGTGCCGCGTCAGTACTCCGCGCTGTTGCCGGATACAGCGTAACGGTTGGGGAGAGAGGACGCAATCTCTTGAATTTCTACATCTTATAATTTGTTAAAGGGATTCCGCTCCGGCTTGGCGTCGCTTCGCCGCATCCCGCCGGAGCATCCGCGTCCTGTCGATCACCATGCAGCAGCCGCAGATGAACACGCTGACGGCGGTGGCGGTGAACACCCCGCGATAGCCGTAGCCAGCATGGATCACCAGACCGCCCAGCAGGGGAGCCAGCATGCCGCTGGAGTCAAAGGTGGCCATCATCACATTGGAATTGATGGAGCGGGTGGTAGGCGTGGAGCGGTCATACACGGCGGCGGCCAGCAGGGGATAGAGCAGGCCCAGCCCCAGACCGTAGACACAGGTCAGGGGAATGAAGGCCCAGAGCGGCCCCCAGGCCAGGCCCAGCATGCAGCAGGCCAGCACCGCGCAGCAGAGCGTGGTCACCCGGTAGCGGGGCAGCGTGTCCAGGCGGTGGCTGCCGAACAGCCGGACCAGAATGATGGTCACCGTGTAGGTGGAGAAAAACCAGGCCGGCTGCGCGCCGGTCACGGCGCAGAGGCCTTTCATGAAGAAAATGGCCAGCACGGTCATAATGCTGAAGGTCAGACAGGCCATGTAGACGAAAAACAGGCCCGAATGGCTCACAGCCTGCCAGAGGGCGCGGCCCGAAAGGCTGTTCTCGCCCTGTGCGGGCATTTCCGGCGTCCGCAGGCGTGGGGCCAGGGGAATCAGCATGGCCAGCGCGGGCAGGCCCAGCACGGCCGTGAGGGCGAAAAGACGCGGCTCGCCGCCCAGAACGGGCAGAAGACGCTCGGCCAGGGCCGGAATGATCGAATAAGGCAACAGCATGGTCAGGGAGAAGAGGGCGAAGCCTCTGGCGCTCTGCCCCTTGGGAATGCAGCTGACCAGCACGGCCACAGTGCAGCTGGAATAGACGGCCAGGGCGATACCCTGAATGATGCGCAACAGCCAGATGATGCCGATGACGTGCTCTCCCCGGACATAAGGATAGGCCAGCATGACGCAGCTGGAGACCATGATGGAGGCAAGCATGGCTAACAGCTTGCCGCGCTTGAGCAGCAGCACGCTGGCCAGGGGACGGCAGAGCAGCACCATGGCGAAGAGGGAGGAAAGCAGCACGCCGCGCCAGTTGGGGCTGATGCTGAGGCCTTCCAGCCATTGCTCGAAACAGTAGAACACGGCGATGTAGCTGTTGCTGAACATGGCCATGCAAAAGAGCAGGATAAAGTCGCGGCTCAAGAGTTTCTGGGGCGGCTCGGAGGGTTTGTCCCAACGCCTGGGCTGTTCCGGCGGTCCTGCAAAGGGGGGCATGGGGGCCTCATTGGTTTCCGGTGTGGAAGCCCTCCGCTTAGTGGTATTCGCCGTTGAGGAATTTGGCGGCGTACACCTGGACGGCTTCGTCATTGACCATAAGCATGTCCATCTGGCGGGTCATAATCAGCAGACGCCCCAGTTGATCCAGGCGCGAACACAGTTCGAGCTTGGGGTATTTCTGGTAGCGCGCGCGTATCCTATCACCCGTGACCTCGACGGTAAAGCCGAGTTCCGTGAGGATGAGCCCGATGCAGCGCACCCGCCGCGCGCGCTGTTCATTGCCCGCCGCGCCGCCCGCGAATTCGAAGCGGATGTAGTTTTTGCTCAGGGTGTCGCCGCACCAGGTATCCAGAATGGCGTAGTGATAGCCCACGCGCGAGGAAAAATTGAGGTAGCGGTCGGAGACTATGGCGTAGCTGCGGTCGCCGAAGCGCTCGCCGCCGTGCTGGTTGCCGCCGACCATGGTCTGGCCCATGACCGAGAGAAAACCGCGCATGTTCACCGGGCGGGGACCCTTGGCCTGTACCGCGGGATTGAGCATGCCGTTGAGCACATGCCGGAAGGGCATGCTGGTCACGTCTTCGGGCTTGGCTGTGGAGGCTTCGGGATGTTTCAGGCCGCCGCCCAGGTCGATAATGTAGAGGTCCAGCGGCACGGAACAGACCAGATGGCTGGCCACGCCGCCCGCCCCGCTTTCGGAAAGGCTGTCGGAGAGCAGAAACATCTCCGAATAGCTCAGTTCGTGCGCGTAGCGCATGACGTCGTGCAGGGAGGTGCAGTTGGCCGGGCTGAACAGGGCCGACTGCGGGTCCACCAGGTGCAGGGGCAGAATGTACGGGGCCACCCGCCGCAGCAGCACTAGGGCGGGCGTATCCACTCCAGGGCGTCGGCGGGCCAGGCGCAGGGCCAGCAGTTCCGGCACCTCGCCGTCAAAAACCCGGCCCGACAAGGCGTCCACGGTCACCACTTGACCCGGCGCGAGCAGGCTGGTGGCTCCGGCCAGATTCATCAGCGTGGGCACGCCGAATTCGCGGCAGATGGACGCCATGTGCCCGGTGAGGCTGCCGGTTTCGGCAATGATGGCCGCCGCCCGCTGCATGGCGGTCATGGCGTTGGGCGAGGAATGCTGCATCAGCATGACTGCGCCTTCCGGAAAGTGGGTCAGATCCTCATCCGGATGCACCCGCACCACCGGGCCGCAGCCCACGCCCTTGGCCGCCACGTCCGCGCCGGACAGCAGGGGCCGCATATGCTTCAGGGCCGGGGCCGCGCTCTCCTCCGGCGTGCTGTCCAGGCCCATGGGTCTGGTCTGGAGCAGGACGATCTGGTCGTCTTCGTCCACGGCCCACTCCAGATCCTGCGGGTACTGATAGTGACGCTCCAGTTCCAGGGCCATTTCCACCAGCCGCCGCACCTGCCCGTCACTGAGGCAGGGCACGTCCCGCAGTTCCTCGGGCACGTCGGCCAGCGCGCTTTCCACGCCCTTGTCCGTGCGCGCGAGCTGCAGGCGCGTCTCCTTATGGGCGATGGTGGCCTGAGTGATTTTGCGGGTGGCCCGCGAAACCAGCCATTGATCGGGCGTGCCCGAGCCGTCCACCACCATTTCGCCCAGTCCCCAGAGGCCGTTGATCAGCACGCAGTTGGAGCGCAGGTCCACGGGATGACGCGAGAAAGCCACGCCCGCGGCCTTGGCCTTGACCATCTCCAGACAGCAGAGGCCCATGCCCGTGGCGTCCAGGGCATAGCCGTGCGCGGCCCGGTAGGTCAGGGCGCGCTCGGAAAAAAGGCTGGCCATAACCTTTTTGAAGGCCATGAGCAGGTCCTGCCGCCTGACGCCCAGAATGCTGCGGTACTGCCCGGCGAAGGATTGCACCCCGTCCTCGGCGACGGCACTGGAGCGCAGGGCCGCCACAATGTCGCTTTCCGCGCCGAAGGCTTCGTCCCAGGCCGCCAGCATGGGGTCGCTCACCGTGTCAGGCACCTCGGCTTCCAGGATGAGACGCTGCACCTCCTGGGAGGCCGCGCTGATGGTGGACGGCTTTTCGGTGTCCACCGACCGCAACTGGCTGTAAATATTCCTGAACAGGCCGCTGCTGCGCAACAGAAAAAGCGTCCCCGCCTTGATGGTGATGGCGAAGCCGCGCGGCACGGGCATGTCCAGCATGTTGCGCAGTTCCCCCAGGTTGGCGTTTTTGCCGCCTACGCTGTAGGCCATGCTGGCGTCCACCTCGCTGAGAGGCAGGGTCAGGGAAGTCACGTCGCCGCGCGCGTGCTGCTCCAACTCGCGTTCAATACGGCCGCCCAGAGCTTCCACCGCCGCGCTGAGATCCCGATGGCGCTGATTGGAAATGTCGTTGAGGCAGGCCGCCATGCGTTCGCACTGAAGGATGGCCCGGCGCGCTTCCTTGCGCACCTGCCTGGTTTCCAGGCTGCGGTCGCCGCGCTGGGCCGCGTTCAGCCCGGCCAGAATGCCGGCCAGGTCGGCATTGGCCTGCAACAATTCCTTGAAGGAGGCGTAACGGCGGGTAAAGGCGGCCATGGCCTGCTCACGGCTGATGCGCGGCGCGAGGCCCAGCAGTTTCCGCAATGTCTGTACGGCGTTCATCTGGGGCGTCCTTTGTCGGCCGGTGTTTGTCCGCCGGGCTGCACGATCACGTAACGCTGGGCCGGGCCGCGCCCTTCCTTGCGCATCAGGCCGAGGCGCACCATCTGTTGCAAGTCGTATTGCGCCGTGCGCATGGAAATGCCCTTGCCAGCCAGGTTCTGATATTCCTGGCGGCTCACGCTGCCCAATACCGCCAAGCGCGGCAGCAGTTCCCGCTGCCGGTGGTTGAGCTGGTCCGGATTCGGGACGGACGGCGCTTCCCCCGTGCCCTGCTCCGAAGTCGGAGCCGGACGCGCGGGCGGATCACGGTGCGTGTCCGGCTCTCCGCCTTTTGTCTCTTCCGGCGTCCGGCTTTCCCGCGAAGCCTTGCCGTCCGGCGTGTCGTTCACCGGCTGGCCGCCGGGATCAAGCTGGATGTTTTCCGCCAGAATCAGATCTCCGTCGCAAAAGGTCAAGGCTCTGGTCAGGGTATTTTTCAACTCACGCACATTGCCGGGCCAGTGGTGGCGCATGAGCTTTTCCAATGCGCCCCGGCTGATCCGGGGAATGGTTCTGGGCATGCCCGGCTCGCGGGTCTTCACGGCCTCATTCATAAAATGGACCATCAGGGCCGGAATGTCCTCTTTGCGTTGCCGCAGGGGCGGGGTGTGAATGGTAATGACGGCCAGCCGGTAGTACAGGTCATCGCGAAAGGAGCCGTCCTGCCCGTCGCCGCGTAGTTCGGCGTTGGTGGCGGCGATGATCCGGGTATCAAAGGGCACGTCGTGGTCCGAGCCCAGAGGACGGATGCACCGGGTGGAGAGCGCCCGCAACAGGGCCTGCTGCACCTTGGGGGTGGCGTTGCCCACCTCGTCCAGCATCAGGGTGCCGCCCTCGGCGGCCAGAAAAGCCCCTTTGCGCGCCTGCTTGGCCTCGGTGAACGCGCCCTTGACGTGCCCGAAGAGGGTGTCCATAAGCAGGGCCTCATCCAGAGCGCCGCAATTGATGGTGATGAAAGGGCCGTCGGCGCGGGCGCTCAGACGGTGAATGGACTCGGAAACCAGTTCCTTGCCGGTGCCTGTTTCGCCCACGATCAGCACATCGGCCAGCACCTGGGAGGCCTTCTGAACCTGACCATACAGCGCCTGCATCGGCAGGGAAGCGCCCACCAGACCCCGGGTCGGCAGATCCGCCGGGTCGGGCAGGTCCTCCACGGCCTCCCGCTGCCAGAGGGCGGTCTGCGCCGCCGCCTGGGAGCGCTGGTCGGCCCTGGCCCGGCGCAGCCGGTTAAGCAGGGTGTCCACGTTCTGCTTGATCGCTTCCAGTTCCAGCGGCAGAGGGGGCAGATTCAGGGGCTCGGCGCTGTCGTCTTCATTGCGGCTGCGCAGCTCGCCGGAAAGCAGATTCAGACTCCGGCCCATGTTGCGGGCGAGCCACCAGAGGCTCAGCCCCAGCAGGAGCAGCCCGCCCAGAAAACAGAGGGTGTAAATGCTCAGCAGCTGTATGCCCGCATGTGTGGATGTAAAGCTGCTGTCCAGCATGGCCAGCCCGCCGACCACCACGCGCGGGCCTTCCGGATTGGGCATGAAGGTCACCGGCGCGTAGCTCACGCTTTCAACCCGCATCTGGCCGCTATTCCAGGCCGTGCCCACCTCCGAAAGAGGAAGCCGGCCGGAGCGGCCCGCCTGCACCTCGGCCACCATGGTCCAATAGTTGAGATGTTCCGGGCCGGGACGAAAGGCCATGCTGAAACCGGGGCGGCCGAAATCCCCGCGGAAACCGGCCCGCACCGCATCGGAACGCAGGGCTTTTTCGCCGGAATCGTTGTCGAGGTTTTCGGACTGGAAAAGCATCCAGCCGTCCTGATCGAAAAAAAGGCTGCGCACTCTGGTTCCCGCTCCGGCACTGATGGGCGCCTCGGGCGAGGAGTACAGCGACATGGTGTCGCGCAACGCGTTGAGATCCAGCGAGAGAATCAGAATGCCCTGAAAATTTCCGGCCGCGTCGTAAATGGGCGTCGAAAAGCGCAGCACATAAAAGGCCAGGCTTTGCAGCGACTTGTCAATGGGCACCATGGAATAGACCACTTCCAGGGGCTGGCTTACGTTCACATGACCGGGCCGCTGACCGGGACTGATGTTGTGAAAGGGACCGGCCGGGGCGTCCAGAGCCACATGGGGCGGCACTGCGATGATCTCGCCGCCGTAGTTTAAAAGGAGATAGCGGTTTTCAGGCGTCAGGCCCATGAAGGCCACTTCGCGGTAACGCAGGCCGTCGGCGCGGGAGCGGAATTTGAGGCGGCGCGCCATTTCCTGCCGGTCCATGGAGCCGGCGGCCAGAATCAGCAGCTGGTTGCGCGTTTCCACCAGAATCTGTTCCAGCGCAAGGCTCATGGCCTGGGTCTGTAATTGTGTGTTGCGCGCTATTGCGCGATTGACGAGATTTGCGAGGCTGCCGCCGGTCACGAAAAAAATCAGCGCCAGAACCGCTGCCAGCAAGGGCAGGCCCAGCAGCAACATGCGGCTTGTCAGGCTGCGGTTCACAAAAAAGGAGGCGGTTTCCACGGAGTTGCCGCCGACGATGAAACCAAAAAAGCGCATGTTCCTCCTTGGTTGCGCAAAAAAGCGCAAGCTCTGGGCCGAATATAGAAAAAAAACACCTTTTTGACAAGGCTGTGAGCGGGATTTGCTGGAATAATACGAAAAAAATCTTTGAAATCACGCAGTGGCACGGGCTTTGCTATTATTTTCACAAATTGCAGTGGCATGTGGTTTGACCGGCGGCTGCGCCGCCTGAAGGGAACCAAACAATTGTGGAGGATACCATGAAGAAAATGCGCAGGCTTTGGACCTGGATTTTGGGCTGCGCGCTGATGCTGCCCGTACTGATGCCCTCAGTGGCGCTGGCGGCCAAGAAAAAGGCCGACGTGGTCATCGTGGCCGACACCCGCAAGCTGGACGGCATTTTGTATTGGTGGGCGGAAATGTATAATGAAAGCCATTTCTTCTTCGCCATTCTGACCATGATCATCATCCCGATTCTCGGCTGTCTTCTCGGCTTTCTCGCTGACATCGTCATGTCCCACATCGGCATTGACCTCAAACACCGCGAACTGGCTGAAAAGTAGCCCGGAAAGGAGGCGGATATGGATTGGCTGTATATTTTGATGCCCATTTCCGGCGTGAGCATTTTCTGGCCCGGCTTGGTTATCCTCGGTTTGGGCGTCGGCATCATCGGTGGCTTCTTCGGTCTGGGCGGCGCCTGGATGGTGACGCCGGGTCTGAATATTCTTGGTTTCCCCATGGCTTTCGCCATCGGCACCGACGTGGCGCAGATGGCCGGTAAATCGCTGATTTCCACCATGCGGCACGGCAAGTTCGGCAACGTGGACTACGCGTTGGGCCTGACCATGCTGATCGGTACCGTTATCGGCGTGGAAATCGGCGCCCAGATGGTCATGTGGCTGGAACGCATCGGTTCCGTGGACAAGGTCGTGCGCTGGCTGTACGTGGTGCTGCTCATCCTGCTGGCCTGGCTGGTCTTCCATGATGTGGCCCTGCGTCGCAAGAAGGAACGCGAAGCCAAGGCTCAGCATCAGGATCTGGACAAGACCGCCGTGGGTCTGGACTGGGGGAGCAAGCTTCAGGCCATCAAGATTCCCCCGGTCGTGCACTTCAAGCATGCCAACATCACCTGCTCGGCCTGGCTGCCCATTATCGTCAGCTTCTTCACCGGCTGGCTGGCCGGCATCCTGGGCATCGGCGGCGGCCTGATCCGCATGCCCGCCCTGGTCTACCTGGTCGGCTGCCCGACCCACCTCGCCGTGGGCACGGACCTCTTTGAAGTGGCCATCTCCGGCCTGTACGGCACGGCCTCCTATGCGTACAAGGGCCGCGTTGAACTGCTGGCCGCCATCATCATGCTCTGCGGCGCTGCCATTGGCGCTCAGATCGGCGTCGTCGCCACCAAGTACGTCAAGGGTTACGGCATCCGCATCGTGTTCGGCCTGGCCGTACTCGGCTGCCTGATGTCCGTTGTGCTCAAGCTCCTCCAGGCTGAATTCCCCGCGTATGCCTGGCTTTTCAGCCCGCTGGCCACTGTTGAAGTGCTGGGCTTCGTGAGCGCCATCTCCATTTACATCACTATCCGGATGGTCCTGGGCGCCAAGGCGGAACTTGCGGCCAAGAAGCAACACGCCGCCGGCAACTAGAAGGAGACAAGCCATGAAAATACGTAGTTTGCTGCTTACGCTGGTGCTGGCCCTCTCCTTTGCTCTCGCGGCCTGCGACTTTGACGGCGGTGTGGAACAGGGCCGTTGCGTGGCCTTTGACCCGGCCGCGAAAACCCTGACCATCGTGGTGGACGTGACCCACGACCAGTTCAATCCCCATTACAGCGGCGGCGTACATACCTACAAGCTGCCCGCCGAAGCCCGCGACATGGGTCCGGTCCCCGCTGTGGGCGGCCGTCTGATGGTCGATCTGGAAAAGTCCTCCCTGCTGCTCTATGATCCGGCTTCCAAGAGCGTCAAGGAACTGCCCGTGCAGTTCACGGATGTGGAAAAGAACATTGGCGCCAAGCATCCCAAGGTGGCGGGCAAGACCTTCCCCATCGTGGACAAGGAAAAGGAAAGCGTCACCATTTACTCCAGGCGTCTGGAAGCCCTGATTACCTTCAAGGTGCCCGCGCCCGCGCTGGATCTGCCGCCCTACACCTGGACGGCCGGCGACGAAATGCGCATCGCCTTCCGCAATTCCGACAAGAATCAGGCCATTCGTATCATGAACGTGAGCAAGACCAACATCTTCCAGAAGTAAACCCGGCAATCCGCCGTAATCCGCCGGACGGGGCTTGAACCCCGTCCGGCGGCGCGGCGCGGACGGAGAAAAATATCATGAACAGCTACAAACAATCCCTGTATGTCGTGCTGATCCGCATCGCGGCCAACCTGCTCATGCTGGGGGCGGTGTTCCTGTCCATGTACCGGGCCTCCCAGTGGTCGTCGTGGCCGTCGGAAGCGGTGTTCTGTTTCTGGTTTTTCGGCATCACCGTACCGGTCTGGATCGGGGCCTTCTATCTGACGCGCCTGGTGCGGCGGCGTTTCCCGGCGGAACATGAAAGCCTGATCGACCTGCCTCGCAAGGGCCGCCAACTGGTGCGCTGGCGCGTGCAGGAAGAAGCAGGGGGCAATTGTCTTCTGGCCCGCTGACGCGCGACAGGAGCGCCCCCGGGCATGAGAGCCGGATGCGGCGAAATTTGCAGGCGCGCGGCGTTCCACGCGTCTCGGACTGATGACAAACCCCGCTTTGCGGGGTTTGTGCCGTTGTCGGCTTGTTTTCAAAGAACTCGCCGAACGGGATGCACGAAATCCGCTCACTTACAGCGGGAATAGGTTCCGCCTGTTCGCGGATTATCGGCGCCGCTGACAACGAACAGCGGCAAAAAGCGCGCGAAACACCGCGCGCTTTTTGCTTGTCCCAATGACCGCTTGCCCGTATAAAAGAAGCCATGACTTTACAGTTCAGCACACCTCTCTGGGACGCCTGTCGGCAGACCCGCCAGCGGCAGCGCCTTGTGGGCAAGGTCAGCGCCTTGCTGCTGGCCGTGGCCCTTTTGGGACTTATCGACGGCCTGCTGGCGGGCATGCGCGCCGGTTCTGACCAGGTGGAGATTCTGTCCGGTCAGGCCGTACCTCTTTCCGGTCCGTCGGCACTCAAAAATCCGCTCAACAGCGACGTGCAGGTGCGCTTCACGCCTGAAAACGCGCCTCTGCATTTCAATCTGGAAGGCTTTTTCACCGGTTACTGGTTCGGCAACGGCATGTGGCGCGGCGAAGTGCGGGCCGAACCCCAGGCCGAACCGGGCAGCTACGAATTACGCTTGTCCTTCAAGGGCGCTACGGCGCAGAGTGCGCAGAAGTTCGTTCTGGTGGTCTGGGCCGACGAAGAGGCGCAACGGGCCGGTTCGCTTTCCTGGATTCGCCGCATCACGGGCTGGAATCCCTTTATGCTGGCCGCATGGTGCGCCGGTCTCGGGCTTGTCTGCAGCGCGCTCACCTATCTGCTGGGCCGCCGCTATTTCCGGCTGCTGACACAACTGGGCTGCGGCGAGGTCTTCCGCGTCAGCGCGGAGGGCGCTCCCTGCCATATCTGGTGCCTGGCTTCCGGACCCGGCACGCCCCGCCCCGGAGAAGCCCGCCAGATTCTGGACGCCGCCGGTCAGCCATTGGGCGAGGCGCGTGCGGAAAAGGCGCACAAGGGCGTTCTGGAACTGGTCATGCTGGACGACGTGCCTGTGCTTCCCGGCTGCCTGGTTTGCCTGCGGCCTCCCGTCGTTCCCAAGCCGGAAGCGGACGAGCGCGGCTGACGGGCTCCGCCGCCTTTCATGCCCTTGCCGCCCGTCAGACCATAGGCTATGCTGTAGGGAAGGACATGGCCCATCCCGGGCCGCGTCAAACAAAGGCGGCTTTTTTCATGTCCAAACTCTGTCCCTGCGGCAGCGGCCTGTCCTTTGCCGACTGCTGTGGCCCCTATATTGACGGCGCGGCTTGGCCGGCCGATGCCGAAACCTTGATGCGTTCGCGTTACGCGGCCTATGCGCTGGGGCGCTACGCCTGGTTGGTGGAGAGCACGCATCCTGATTTCCGGGAAGGGCTTTCCGCGGAAAAACTGGCGGAACAGGGTAAGGATGTGCACTGGCTTCGTCTGGAAATGGGCCGGTGCGAGAACGACGCGCCGGTGGGTGAAAACGGCGAGCTATACGATACCGTGGAGTTCCGCGCGTTTTACGAGCTGGACGGCATTCCCCGGCAACTGGGTGAGAAAAGTTTTTTCCGGCGCAAAGACGACAAAATGTATTATGTGGACGGCGTGGCCCTGCGTCCCGCGGCTTACCGGCGGCCCGAACCCAAGGTGGGCCGCAATGATCCCTGTCCCTGCGGCAGCGGCAAAAAGTACAAGAAGTGCTGCGGGGCGGCGGCTGAATAAACATGGCCAGAAGCGGCGCCATAGCGCTCATCCGGCAATTTTGCCTGGAATGCCAGGGGGCGTCCTCCAGATCGGTACGATCCTGTCCGGACGCGCAATGTCCTTTGTGGGTCTGGCGTCTGGCGGCCCTGCCCGGCGAAGCGTCCCCGACCCCGGAGGCGGGCGACGCGGCACGGGCGGCGTTGCGCGCCGTACGGCGGCAGTGCATGAACTGCGCGGGCAACCGGCGCGAAGTGCGGGCCTGCCCGGCGCGGGAGAGCTGCCCGCTCTGGCGCTGCCGTTTCGGCGTGCGCCCGCAAACCTATAAGGCCGTGCGCCGCCGTTTTTTCGCGCCCAAGGCCTTGCGGCTTTTTTAGCGTCATTTTTCATTGCAATCATCCAGCCCCAATGTGCCAAGCGGGAGGTGCGTCATGTCCCATAATCTTGAATGGTCCAGAGCGTATACGGCCCGTCTGCCCGAGACGGCTGCCGCGGCCTGCGCGGCCCGGAGCGAGGAACTGGTGCAACGTCTGGCCCGCGAGGCGGCCGCCGGAGAACTGCCTTTCCTGACCATGCCCTATCGCGCCAAGCTGGAAGTGGAGCTGGCTCCGCTGGTTCCGCGTCTCAAGGCCTACAAGCATATGTTGGTGCTGGGCATCGGCGGCTCGGCCCTGGGCGCGCGCGCCATGCAGCGGGCCTTTGCGCCGGGCCAGGACGGTCCCGGCCACAAGGGCCCCTGGCTCTGGATTGCAGACAATGTCTGCGCCGAACAGTTTGAAGCCCTGCTCGGCAAGCTCAATCCCGCCGAAACCGTGGTGGTCTGCATCAGCAAATCCGGCGGCACCATTGAAACCCTGGCCCAGTATTTTCTGGTGCGTGACTGGCTCAAGGCCGCGCTGGGAGAATGCTGGCAGGAACAGATGATTGTGGTCACCGACGAGCACAAGGGCTATCTGCGCGAGGAAGCCGCGCGTTACGGCCTCACGGCCCTGGAAGTGCCGGATTATCTGGGCGGGCGCTATTCCGCCCTGTCCGCCGTGGGCCTGCTGCCCGCCGCTTTTCTGGGCATCGACTGGCAGGCTCTGCTGGACGGCGCGGCCGACGTGGCCCGTCCCCTGGTGGAACATCCCGACAGTCTCGGGCAGCATCCGTCCTTCGCACTGGCCTGCTGGGCCAAAGCCCTGGAGGATCATGGCTACAGCCAGTTGATTTTTTTCTGTTACATTCCGCAGTGGGCCACCTACGGTCCCTGGTTCGGCCAGCTCTGGGCCGAAAGTCTGGGCAAGGACGGCCAGGGCAGCATGCCCGTGCCGGCCACCGGAGTGACGGACCAGCATTCCATCAACCAGATGTTTCTGGACGGTCGGCGGGACAAGGGCTGCCTCTTCCTGACCAGTCGGAACCAGCCTCAGGGCCGCAATTTCGGCATGGACGTGCCTGAACAATGGGCCTGGCTGCGCGCCAAGCCTTTCGGCAGCCTGCTGGAGGCCGAGGCGCTGGGCACGCGCATGGCCCTGTGCAAGAGCGGCGTGCCGCTGGTGCATATCGAGATGAGCGACACCGGGCCCCGCGCCGCCGGTTCGCTGATGATGCTGCTGGAAGCCGCCACATTGTTCACCGGCTGGCTCATGGGCATCAATCCTCTGGATCAACCGGCCGTGGAGTTGGGCAAGCGTCTGGCCAACGCCCGCCTGGGCGCGGGCGGCTACCCGCAGGAAGAAGCGGATCTGGCCGCCTATCTGGCTGTGCCGCAACGGACACAGGGCTTTTAGAGCAATTTCGCTTTGAAATTTCTCTGGCGGTTGCGGGAGCAGCCGCCGCGCAATTTATTTGCGCTGTTAAGCGACGAAGCGGGCGTCTTTAAGCATTACGAATGTACATTCTTAACATTAATCTGCTGTAGATACCCAGTCGCAAGGAAACCCCGCGCTTTTTTCGCGGCAGGCAGGGGCGCATGGACATGACCAGAGAAGATGGTGAGGCGATTGCTCCAGACGCCTTTTGCATTCGTCCGGCCGAGGAGCGCGACCGCGCCGCCATTGAGAATATCGCCCAAAGCGCCTATGCCGTGTATCTGGAGCGGATGGACATCAAACCCTTTCCCATGATTGACGACTACGGCGTCCATATCCGCAACGGCAATATTCTGGTGCTGGAGGCTGCGGGCAGGGTCGAGGGCTATGTGGTCCTGCTCCCGCGGGACAAAGATACGCTCCTTCTGGACAATATCGCGGTTCGCCCCGGCTCTCGGGGCACAGGCTACGGCCGGGCGCTGGCCGGCTGCGCCGAAGAAAAGGCCCGCAGTCTCGGCTGCCGGCGTATTCAGCTCTACACCAACGAGGTCATGACGGAGAATTTGGCCTGGTATCCACGGTTGGGCTATACTGAAAGTCACGGATGCGTGGAGAAGGGCTACCGCCGCGTTTACTTCGTGAAGACGCTTTTATGAGTACGCTTTCTTTTTTACAGCTTTGAAAACGCTCTGAAATGTATCCTGAGGCTCTGAACGGCCTTCAGGCTTGGGTATTGCAATGGAGAATTGTTCCAAGAGGCGCGCATGAGCCAGTCAAACCCCGCGGCGCCGGAAAACTGCGACTGCCGTCGGCAGGACGCGCCCGTGGAAAGCGCCCTGCCCCTGAGCTATGCCCGCACGCTGTCCTGGCTGTCGCTGGTGGTCATTCTGCTGACCAGTCTCGGACTGTCGTTTTTTATTTCCAATTCGGCGCGCGAAACCCTGCTGACCCGTCAGGAGGATTTCGCGCGACTGCTGGTGGAAAACCTCAACAGCCAGATTTTCCGGCGTTTCGCCCTGCCCACCATTCTGGCCAACGGGCGCATCGCCCTGCGCCAGCCCGCCCAGTACGAACGGCTGGATCAGGTGGTGCAGTCCGTGATCCACGGGCTGCCCGTGGAGCGGCTGCGCATCTATGATTTTTCGCGTCTTGTGGCGTATTCCACCAAGAAGGAAGACCTGGGCCGGGCCGGTCTGTCGCCGCCCAATCTGGACGACGTGCTGCACGGCGCGGCCCCCAAGTCCGAGATCATTTCCAGCATACCGGCCTGGCAGGCTCCCTTCCGGGTGCCGCTGCGCGAGGGCACCTTTGTGCTGCGCGTGCTTTACCCCCTGCGCGGCGAAACCCTGCGGCCCGGCGAGCAGGCTCCGGTCATGGGCGCGCTGGAGCTGACCCAGGACATTACCGGCGACTATGAGCAGGTGCTGGCGTTTCAGGGCATCATTGTGGTCATGTGCCTGCTGTCCTCGGTAGTCATGTTCGGCCTGCTGCTGATGCTCATCCACCGCGCCGAGCGGATCCTGGCCGAGCGTATGCACAAAAACCGTCTGCTGGAAAACGAGCTGCACAGCAATGAAAAGCTCGCCGGCATGGGGCGGGTGGTGGCCAGCATCGCCCATGAGATCCGCAATCCTCTAGGCATCATCCGCTCCAGCGCCGAACTGCTCCAGCGCCGTACGGACAAGGCCGACGCGGGCACCTCGCGTATTCTGGGCGCCATTTACGACGAGTCCGTGCGTCTTTCCCAGACGGTCAACGATTTTCTGGACTACGCCCGGCCGCGCCAGCCCCGCCAGAGCCTGGTGGACGTGAACTTGGTGCTGGATCAGGTGATGGCTTTCCTGGAAGGGGAGCTGGGCCGCCACGGCGTGGCTGTGGAGCGTGAAGTCGAGCCCGGCCTGTTTGTGCGTGGGGACAAGGATTTGCTGTACCGGGCCTTTTACAATATTCTGGTCAACGGCCAGCAGGCCATGGACGGGCCGGGTATCGTGCGGATTCGCGGCGGTCTGGAGCCGGACCAGGGAAACGGGCCGGGCCGCGTACGCCTGGAATTTCTGGATTCCGGGCCGGGTTTCGATCCTGCCACCCTGCCCAGTCTGCTGGATCCCTTTTTTACCACCAAGGACGGCGGCACGGGCCTCGGCCTGCCCATCGTCCAGTCGATCATCGCCAGCCACGGCGGTCAGATCGAACTTGAAAACGGCCCCGAAGGCGGGGCGCTGGTGCGGGTACTTTTGCCCGCCGCCGACCTGAAAGCGCCCGAGGTTCAAGATGAGTGAAAAATCGCATATTCTGGTCCTGGACGACGAAAAAAACTATCTTCTGGTTCTTCAGACCCTGCTGGAAGACGAGGGCTATACGGTCACGGCCATCAGCGACCCGGAAACCGCGCTGGCGTTTTTGGACGAAAGCGAGGTGGACGTGGTGGTGACGGACATGAAAATGCCCAAGGTCACCGGTCGGGAGGTGCTGCAACGGGTCAAGAAGTCCTGGCCGTATATTCCGGTGCTGATCATGACGGCCTTCGGCTCCATTGAAAGCGCCGTGGAGGTGATGAAATACGGGGCCTTTGACTACATCACCAAGCCCTTTTCCAATGATGAACTGCTGCTCTCCATCCACAACGCCACGGAGCTCGCCCGTGCCCACCGCCAGTACCGTCTGTTGCAGGAGGTCATGGAAGAGCGCTACGGCGTGCACAAGATCGTGGGCCGCAGTCGGGCCATCCGCGACGTGCTGGTCATGGTGGACCGCGCCGCGCCCAGCCGCTCCACGGTGCTGATCACCGGCGAGTCGGGTACCGGCAAGGAGCTGGTGGCCCGCGCCATCCATTACACCAGTCCGCGCAAGGACAAGCCCTTTGTGTCCGTGAACTGCATGGCCCTGAATCCCGGCGTGCTGGAAAGCGAGTTGTTCGGCCATGAAAAAGGATCCTTCACCGGCGCGGTGGCCATGCGGCGCGGCCGCTTCGAGCAGGCCGACGGCGGCACGCTTTTTCTGGACGAAATCGCCGAACTGACGCCCGATCTCCAGGTCAAACTGCTGCGCGTGCTGCAGGAGCGCCGCTTCGAGCGCGTGGGCGGCGGCGAGGAAATTGAGGTGGACATCCGCGTGGTGGCGGCCACCAACAAGGATCTGGCGGCCATGGTGGAGAAGGGCGCCTTTCGCGACGACCTCTATTACCGCCTGAACGTGGTCCAGATTCCCCTGCCGCCCCTGCGCGAACGGCGGGAGGACATCCCCTTGCTGGTGGCCCATTTCGTGGAAAAGGTCATCGCGGACAACAACATGCCTTCCAAGACCTTCAGCACCGAGGCCCTCAATTATCTCACCGGCTACGAATGGCCGGGCAACATCCGCCAGCTGGAAAACGTGGTGGAAAGCTGTCTGGTGCTGGTGCCGGGTTCGGTCATTGAGGTGGACAACCTTCCGGCGGAAATCCGCGACGAGGAATCCCAGTTTAAAAGCGCCGTGGATCTGCTGCCCGTGCAGCTGGATCTGGCCGACACACTGGAAAAGATCGAGGCCGCCCTGATCCGCCGGGCGCTGGTGCGCGCCGATCTGGTGCAGGTCAAGGCGGCGGAGTACCTGGGCATTTCCAAGAGCCTGCTTCAGTACAAGCTGAAAAAGTATGGCATTACCGGGCATTAGAGTAATTTATTTGCGCTGTTAAGCGCCGGAGTGGGCGTCTTCAAACTTTAAGGATATATATTCTTAAAGTTAATCTGTTCTCAGAAACAGCTCCTAGAATCGAATAGTTTCCGAAAGCGTGCCGCCCGTTGGGCCACTCCGTCCTGACGGATGGAGCGGCCCAACGGGCGGTTTTGTTTTTCGGACGGCCCGTGCGCGGGGCAATAACGAAAAAACGTTTTCCTCCCTTGCGACGGGCTCCATTTTGGCATAGTCTTCATATATGCTTGAAAACACATATTGAGGCGAAAGCGTGCGGACGAGTGACGGCAATCGTACGGCCGTCGCTGTTTTGGAGGTTTTTCAGCTCCAACAAGGAGAGGCCTTATGCAGTGCTCACGTCGGAAATTTTTGAAACTCGCGGGCATGGGGACTTTGTGCCTCAGCCTCGGGCAACTGGGCTTCAATCTGGAGGATGCCCTGGCCTACTCCAGATCGCTCAAGATTGAAGGCGCCAAAGAAGTAGTGACCATCTGTCCGTTCTGCGCGGTCTGCTGTCAGGTCATCGCCTATGTGCGCGACGGCAAGCTCGTCTCCACGGAAGGCGATCCGGATTTTCCGGTGAACGAGGGCGCGCTCTGCGCCAAGGGCGCGGCCCTGTACAGCATGTACACCAACGACCACCGGCTGAAAAAACCTTTGTACCGCGCCCCACACAGCGACACCTGGGAAGAGAAGGGCTGGGACTGGACGCTGGACCAGATCGCCCGGCGCGTCAAGGACGCCCGCGACAAAGATATGGTTCTGAAAAACGCGGAAGGCCGGACGGTCAACCGTCTGGAGAGCATTTTCATGATGGGCACCTCGCACGCCTCCAACGAGGAATGCGCGGTCATCCATCAAGCCATGCGCGGCCTGGGTGTTGTCCATATGGACCACCAGGCCCGGGTCTGACACAGCCCCACTGTTGCGGCTCTGGCAGAGTCGTTCGGACGCGGTGCTATGACCAACCACTGGATCGACATCAAGAATGCCGATGCGGTGCTTATTATCGGCAGCAATGCCGCGGAACATCATCCCGTCGCCTTCAAGTGGATCATGCGGGCCAAGGACAAGGGCGCGGTCCTCATGCATGTGGACCCGAAGTTCTCGCGCACTTCGGCCCGTTGCGATTTCCATGTGCCCTTGCGTTCCGGCACGGACATCGCCTTCCTCGGCGGCATGGTCAATTATATCCTGCAGTCGGAGAGCTATTTTAAAGATTACGTCCTCAATTATACCAACGCCGCCTTTGTGGTGGGCAAGGACTATGCCTTTGAGGACGGCCTTTTCAGCGGTTATGACCCCAAAACCCGCAGCTACGACCGGAGCAAATGGGCGTTCGAGAAAGGCCCTGACGGCGCGCCGTTGCGCGACGTCAGCCTGCGGAACGAACGCTGCGTCTTCAATCTGATGAAGCGGCACTATTCCCGTTACAGTCTGAAAAATGTCTCGGACGTGACCGGCGTTTCGGAGAAAAATTTGCTGCGGGTTTATGAGGCCTTCTGCGCCACGGGCAAACCGGACAAGGCGGGCACCATTCTCTATGCCCTGGGCTGGACCCAACATACGGTGGGCGTGCAGAATATTCGCTGCTCCACCCTGGTGCAGTTGCTGCTGGGCAACATCGGCGTGGCGGGCGGCGGCATCAACGCCCTGCGCGGCGAGCCCAATGTGCAGGGTTCCACCGACCATGCGCTGATGTACCACATCCTGCCGGGCTACATCGCCCTGCCACAGGACCAGTGGCAGACCCTGGCGGAATTCAACAAGGCCAACACGCCGGTGACCGCGCTGAAAAACAGCGCCAACTGGTGGGGTAACCGGCCCAAGTATATGGTCAGCCTGCTCAAGGGCTGGTTCGGCGACGCGGCCACGCCGGAAAACGACTTCTGCTACGACCTGCTGCCCAAGGGCGACAAGGGCGTCGATTATTCCTACATGTACACCATGGACAAGATGTTCCACGGCGAAATGAAGGGCGGCTTCATTTTCGGCGTGAATCCCATGAACAGCTTCCCCAACACCAACAAGATGCGCGCCGCGCTGGACAACCTGGACTGGCTGGTCTGCTCGGAGTTGCACCATTCGGAAACCACGGACAACTGGCGCCGTCCCGGTGTGGACCCCAAGGAAAAGAAGACCGAGGTCTTTCTGCTGCCTTCGGCCCACCGCGTGGAAAAGGCGGGCACCATCAGCAACAGCGGACGCTGGCTGCTGTGGTTCGACAAGGCCGTGGAACCCGGCGGCGAGGCCCGCAGCTTCGCGGACATCTTCGTGCCTCTGGTCAACAGACTGCGCGCGCTTTACAAGGCCGAGGGCGGCGCGTTCCCTGACCCTCTGCTCAAGCTGAACTGGCCGGAAAGCTTTGACGCCGAGGAGTGGACCCGCCGCATCAACGGTCTGTTCTGGGCCGACAGCAAGGTCGGCGGCAAAACCTATAAGCGCGGCCAGCTGGTCCCGGCTTTCGGCCAGTTGAAGGAGGACGGTTCCACATCCTCGCTGAACTGGCTGTATTGCGGCAGCTTCACGGAAGAGGAGGGCAACAAGTCCAAACGCCGCGACCCCAGCCAGACGCCCATGCAGGCCGCCATCGGCCTGTATCCCAACTGGTCGTGGTGCTGGCCGGTGAACCGGCGCATCCTGTACAATCGCGCTTCAGTGGACGTGAACGGGAAGCCCCTGAACCCCGCCAAGGCCGTCATCGCCTGGGAGAACGGCAAATGGGTGGGCGACGTGCCCGACGGGCCGTGGCCCCCGCAGGCCGATACGGAAAAGGGCAAGCTGGCCTTCATCATGAATACCGACGGCTATGCCCAGTTATACGGCACGGGCCGTCTGGACGGCCCTTTCCCCGAGCACTACGAACCGGCGGAAACGCCTCTGGCCCGCCATCCCTTCTCCGGGCAGCTGAGCAGCCCGGTGTACAAGTTCCACGACTCGGAAATGGACAAGTTCGCCAAGGCGGCCGACCCGCGCTATCCCATCGTGCTGACGACTTACAGTCTGACCGAGCACTGGTGCGGCGGCGGCGAGACGCGCAATGTGCCGAACCTCCTGGAAGCCGAGCCCCAGCTCTATATTGAAATGAGCCATGAGCTGGCCAAGGAGAAGGGCATCGCCAACGGCGACGGCGTCATTATCGAAAGCGCGCGCGGGCGCGTGGAGGCCATCGCCATGGTCACAGTGCGCATCCGGCCGTTCACCGTTATGGGCAAAACCGTCCATCTGGTGGGCATGCCCTTCGCCTTCGGCTGGACCACGCCAAAATGCGGCGACGCCACCAACCGCCTGACCGTGACGGCCTATGATCCGAACACGACCATCCCTGAGGCCAAGGCCTGTTGCGTGAACGTGCGCAAGGCCGACAAGCTGACAGAAATAGCCTGACCGGACGGGCGTGTCCGCAGGGGCGCGCCCACGCAAGGAGCATTGCTATGCCGAAAACCTTTTTGATCGACACCACGCGGTGTACGGCATGTCGCGGCTGCCAGCTGGCCTGCAAGGAATGGCACGATCTTCCGGCCAACGCCACAAAGCAGCGCGGCACACACCAGAATCCCCCGGATCTCAACCCCAACAACTATAAAATAGTGCGTTTCCACGAGCATCTCAACGCGGCGGGCGACGTGGTCTGGAATTTCTTTCCGGATCAGTGCCGTCATTGCCTGTCGCCCGTGTGCGTGGACGTGGCGGACATGACCGTGCCCGGCGCGCTGGTCAAGGACGCCAAAACCGGTGCGGTGCTGGCCACGGAAAAAAGCGCCAAACTCAGCGCCGAGGATGCGCGCGCCGTCACCGAGGCCTGCCCGTACAATATCCCGCGCTATGACGCCGCGACCAGGCGCATCGCCAAGTGTGACATGTGCATTGACCGGCTGGAGGCCGGGCTGCCGCCCATCTGCGTCAAAACCTGTCCCACCGGGGCCATGGTCTTTGACGAGCGCGAGGCTCTGCTGGCCGTGGCGCAACAGCGTCTGGCCGTCGCCAAAGAGCGCTTTCCCAAGGCGCACCTTGTGGATGCGGAAGACGTGAGTGTCATTTATCTGTTGGCGGAAGAAAAGGAATACTATCACGAAAACGCCGCCTTCATATAGAGCGGAACCACACGGCGCGCGGAACAAGTCCGCGCGCCGTGTTCACTTTTCGGACGGAGGCGCGTCCTCCGCGCAATGGGGAGCGGACATGGTCCTATCTTGTCAGAGCGTGGCGCAAACCCTGGCGGACGTCGTTACGCGCCGTCCTGTGTTGGAACCTGTGTTGCGTGCTTTTGAAGACCTACTGGCAGCCCGTTCGGCTCTGGCCGGCGAACTGACGGCGGCATGGACAAATCCGGCGGCCGCCGGAGGACCGTGCCCGCCGGAATGGCAGACAGAGCGGGCCGCGCGGGGCTTGAGCCTGCTGGCGGGCGCTCCCCTGACGGGATTGTGCATCAGCGTGCGCACGGCCGCGGAAAGGCTGCTGCCCCTGCTTTGCGCCCAGGAAAGCCTGGCCTCTCAGAGAACCGCGCTGGAGGCTTTTTTTCTGGCTCCGCCGGTATTGGGGCCGGATTCTGAGCCGGACCGGCGCGACGCCCTGGCCCGGGCTATGCTGAGCGGCGATGCCCCGGCGTTCCGGAATCTCGCGGATGAGGCCGGTCTGGTCCCGGAACTGCTGGAATTCGCAGCGGAATTTATTCTTTCACCGCCCCTGCGTGCCCTGGCCGCGCGTGCCGTCCAAACCGGACAGGTTGAGCGGGAAGAACGGAACGCCGCGCCCTGGGACGAAGAGGGCGCGTGGCGGCAGGGTTATTGCCCGGTCTGCGGCTCTTTCCCGGTTATCGGCTGGCTGGACAAACCGTTTTTTGAAGAGAAAAACGCCTTTCTTTCCGGCGGCGGCGGAAAAAAGCATCTCTACTGTTCGCTGTGCGGCACAAACTGGAAATTCCGGCGGGGCGCCTGCCCCTCCTGCGGGAAGGACGGCAACGGCGTCATGGAAATTCTGCGCGAAAGCGGGGCGGCCCGGGGAGAGCGCCTGGACTGGTGCACCAGCTGCAAAACCTACTGCCCCACGCTCGACCTGCGCGAGAACGACGCGATTCCGGACATGGACGCCATGGCCCTGGGCATGCTACACTTGGACATGGTCGCGGCGCGCAAAGGGTTGGGCCCGCTCAAAGCTTCCTTCTGGAATCTTTTTTAACAGGAGCGTCTTCATGAGATATTTCGTTGTTGCCCTGTTCGTGCTTTCCCTGCTGTGCGCCGTGCAGGCGCAGGCCCAGGAGACACGGGGAAATCTGAACACTATCAAGAAACCCATTGAACTCAATGACGGCACCTCCAAGCGCATGTACGTCATGTTCAGGCATTCCTCGCACAAGGATGTCAAATGCCGCACCTGCCACCATGAAGGGCTGCCGGGAAACCGCTACGCCTCCTGTACCAACGAGGACTGCCATTCCATCAAGGGCGCGCGCGAACGCGATCCCATGAGCCTGTTCATGGCCTACCATTCCCCGGATACGGACCGTTCCTGTTACGGCTGTCACCGAAAACTGGCAGGCAAATATCCCAATTTCAAAGGCTGCCGTCCCTGCCACATGAGCCCGCAGGCCCGCGCGGCCGCTGCCTCAGAGGCCAAATAAGCTGAAAGCGCGCGCCAGACGGATGACAAATCCCGCTTCGCGCGGTTTGCGCCGCTAACGGCGGCAGAGCAGCCGAGCGGAAAGACACGAAAAGCTGTCGCTGCTCTGCGCCAAGGGAAATGCCCCTTCGGAGCGCCTTTGGCCAACTGGAGCGAATTAACTTTAAGATTATACATGAGCGGGACACGATGTTCTAACCCATAAGTTTCACGTCTCCGCCGGAGCTGCACGCCGCGAGTGAATTGCGGCTACTCCGGCGTCGCGGCGCCTTCAGCCGTTCGAGCGAAGCGAGTTACGGATGAAGAGAGCAGAGATGAGTCTCACTTTGCTCGACTCTGTGAGCAATTTTAAAGTAAACTTGCTCTAACAGCGCAGCATAGCTGCGACCTGCTCCCTATTTTCGAGGCTGTCGCCAAAGTCGGCAGCCTCAGGCGCGAAAAAGCCCCGGCATATCCGCGGGATAACGGTTATGCCGGGGCTACGCGGCGAGGGAAGCTCCAACCTCAGCTCGACCACGCCGACATTGAACCGCACGGCGGTTTAATGTCGTTATCTCTTGTCGGCGGCGTTATTTGGGCTGCCTGACCACGTCAATGACCGTGCCGTCGCGGTATTCCACCACGCCCACAATCCTGTCGGTGAATTCGATGGGGTCGGGTTTTCCGGCCAGTTTGTCGCCGATTTCCTTGAGTGTGTTGATGTCCATGATGGGCAGCTTGGAATTCTTCAGTTTTTCCAGCAGGTCGGTCCGGCGGGGGTTGATGGCGATGCCCCGGTCCGTGACCAGCGCGTCGATGGTTTCGCCGGGGCTGGTCACGGTGGTCACCTTGTCGCGCAGCACGCAGAGGCGGCCCTTGAGCAGGTTGGTGACCACAATGGAGATCTTGCTGCCCGCCGCCGTGTCGTTGTGCCCGCCGGAAGCGCCCATGATGGTGCCGTCCGAGCCGGTGACCACGTTGACGTTGAAGTCCGTGTCGATTTCCGTGGCGCCAAGGATCATGATGTCCAGATTGTTGACCACCGGGCCGCAGTTGTGCGGGTTGCCGTAAAGCGAACCGCTCATGGCCATGTGCTTGGGATTGCTGCCCGCCGAAGCCACGGAAACCAGGTCGAAGTCCTGCACGTCGAAGAGCGCGCGGAACAGGCCTTCGTTGAGCATTTCCACAAAGTAGGCGGTGATGCCGCCCGCGCCGAAGGAGCCCACTACGCCCTTGGCCTGCATGCGTTTTTTGATCTCGGCGGCCACGGCCAGGGAGGTGCCGCCCGCGCCGGTCTGGCAGGACATGCCTTCCTTGATGTAGCCGGTCTCGTCGATGAGCTCGGCTGCCGCCGCCGCGATTTTCAGGCCGATGGGGTCGGAGGTGACCTTGGTGGTGCCGGAGACAATGCCGTTGGGATCGCCGATGGAATCCACGGTCACCACGTAGTCCACGAAATCCTGAGTGATTTCAATGGGGCAGGCCGGGTAGGGCACCAGATTGTCCGTCACGGCCACCACTTGGTCGGCGTACTGGGCGTCGGGATAGATATAGGAGAGCACGCCGCAGGCCGATTTGCCGTGGGTGCCGTTGATATTGCCGTAATGGTCGCAGCAGGGCGCGGCGATGAAGGCCACGTCCACATGCAGGTCGCCGGCCTCCACGGCGCGCGGGCGGCCGCCGTGGCTGCGGAAGACCGCCGGTTTGGACAGCAGGCCCTTGGTGATGGCCTTGGCCACCGGGCCGGGTGAAATGTAGTTGACGGAAATGCCGGTGATGACGCCGGATTTGATGTATTCCACCAGGGGCTCGTGACAGGCGAAAATGCCGGTGGCCGCCACGTGAATGTCCTTGATGCCCTTGTCCGCAATGACTTTCATAACCATGTTGGTGACGTAGTCGCCATTGCGCAGATGGTGGTGAAAGGACACGGTCATGCCGTCCTTGAGGCCCGTTTTTTCCACGGCTTCCTCAATGGAGGCCAGCAGCTTGGCGTCGCCGGGCTCCAGCTTGTTGCCGGGCTTGATCGAGCGGCGGGTGATGGTGGTTCTGGTTCTGGGGTCGATGCTGGCGTAGGCGCCTTTATATGGCCTTACCTGACCATAGCCCTCGATATATTCGGGGATTTCACGGCCGAGGATGTTTTTCATGTCTTTTTCCCTCATCTTCCTTAACTGTGTGCTGCCCGGGGCGTCGGCAAGGCTTCGTGCGGCGGGCTTGGGGCGGTTCTCGCATGAAAAGCGTCATCGGCCCTGCAAGGAGTTTTGCCTGCACATTTTTGCCGCACAATGCGAGTCGGCGGGCGTTGCCTGTCGGCAAGCGGGCATCTCAGGCATGAAACGCTCCAGACCCGCCGGGAGGGCCGGGTCAGGCGAAAATTTCGTTGATCGGCGGCACCTGGCCGCCGCTGACAGCCAGCTTGCCGCTGAAGCCCACGGCCCTGCCGTTGCGGGCGTCGGCCTCAAAGCCGTCGCGGTTCTTCACATCGTTCCAGGGCCGGTCAATGGCCGGAATGCCGACCGCGCGGCAGGCCAGGGCCACCTTGCTGCGGGCGTAGAGAATCTGGCCGGCGTCGCCGGTCTCGGCCACGCCCAGATCCTTCAGAAAGTTTCCGGCGTTGAAGATCACGGCCATGATTCTGGGGCAGGACGACAGCAGAGCGCTGATGTTCTCCAGAGCGGCAACGGATTCCACAGTGGGAATCAGTTTGACGGACCCGGCGGCAAAACCGTTTGCGGCTTCCAGCGCGGCAATGGCCGCGTCGGCCTGGGGCAGGCTTTGCGCATCGGCGCGCGGCAGAATAAAAGCTTGCGGTTTTCCCTTGCCCGCCACGGCGATGTCTTCTCCGCCGCCTTCGTCCATGGGGTTCACGCGCACAAAAACGCCTGAGTCGCCAAAATCAAAGAAGGCCAGGGCTTCCTGCAGCAGCAGGCGTGCGGCGTCCTTGTCATCGGCGCTCACGGCTTCGTGCAGGTCATAGGCCACAGCGTCCGCGCCGTAGAGAGTGGAGTTGAGCAGGGCTTTGGGGTCGTTGCCGTTGATGAGCAAAATGCTTTTCATGCTGCGACTCCTTTAAACAGCCCGCTGGATGGCGGCGCGGACTCTGGCTTTGATGGTGCAGTCAAGAGCGCCGTTGTCCTTGGCGCTGATCCGGGCGTTTTCCAGGCCGTTTTCCTCGGCGGTCTTCCGGATCAGTTCCCTGATCTGTCTGCCGAACTGTTTGAGGATGACGGACTTGCCGCTCAGTTCGATCTGGATGCCGGACTCTTCGGAGGGGGCGACGGTCACAAGAATGTCGCCGCTTTCCGCCGCGCCGGCTTCACCGGTTTTGTTCAGTTTCATAGGGCTGCCTCCTGGTCTTTGCCTGTCGAGGGAAGAGGTTGCGCCAGACGCGCAATGTCGGGTGTGTTGCGAAAGTCGGGCGTGGTGTCGCAACATGGTCCGCCGGAAAGGTTTTTCAGGCAGCTCGTGCTGTTCCGGCCTTGCGGCCGGGATTGAAATCAGGCCATGGCCGCTCCCCCCGTCGCCGGGGGGAGCGGCATCGCTTTAGGACAGGGAGTCCGCGTAGATTTCAATGGTGTGCTTGACTTTGACCGAGTCGTGGTTGCGGGCGAGCATGTCCGAGATCTGCATCATGCAGGCCGGGCAGCCCATAGCCACCACGTCCGCGCCGCTGGCCACGATATTGTCGCGTTTACGCTGGCCGATCTTGGCGGAGAGTTCGGGTTGGGTCAGGGTGAAGGTGCCGCCGCAGCCACAGCAGTGGTCGGCTTCCTTCATGGGCACAAGCTGGTAGTCCTTGTTCATCTTGACGAGATCCCTGGGCTGTTTGCTGACGTGCAGGGATTTCATCAGGTGGCAGGATTCGTGATACGTGACCTTGGTCTTGCCCTGGCCCGCGCCCTCGGGCGGCGTAACTTTGAGCACGTCCACCACAAAGGCGTTGATGTCCATGGCTTTTTCGCCCAGCGTACGGGCAAACGCGCGCTGCGCCGGGGTGAGGTCCTCAGCGTTCTGCCAATGTTCCTTGATGGTGGCGGTGCAGGAAGAGCAGGGCGTGATGATGTAGTCGAACTTGCTCTTCGCAAACAGATCCAGATTGTAGGCGGCCAGTTTGCCGAAGCTCTTCAGATCGCCGGAAGTCAGCGACGGAATGCCGCAGCAGGCCTGATTGTCAGGCATGTAGACGCCCACGCCGTGGTGTTCAAAAACCTTCAGACAGGCTTCGGACATGTCGGTGTAGATCTTGTCGCCCATGCAGCCGGGGAAGAAGGCCACCTTCAGGCCGCTTTTGCCGGCCGGGGTGTCGCGGGGACCCACTTTGGCCGAAAGCGTCTTTTTGGCCAGCATGGGAATGTGACGTTCGCCGATGAAAGCCTTGAACATGGGCACACAGGCCGTGTTCTGCGGCGAATTGTCTTTTTTGATGAACAGGCCCTGGAAGGGCGAGCTCAGTTTCATCAGGGTGTTGAACAGCCGCGGATTGGGCAGCAAGGTCCGGAAAATGGCTTTCTTGATGGGGGAAAGCCCCAGATAGCTGACCACAATGGCGCGCGCTTCGAGGAAAATTTCCATGGTGGGCGCGCCGGCCGGGCAACTGAAGTTGCAGCCGCCGCAGAGAAGACAACGGGAAAGCCGTTCGTAAACCGCTTCAGGATCTTGGATGACAAGGTGGGCCAGGTTTTCCACAAGGGCGATTTTGCCTCGGGTCACGTCGCCTTCTTCGCCGGTTTCGTCAAAAACCGGGCAGAAGGCCTGGCAGAAGCCGCATTTCATGCAGGAGACCAGCTTGTCGTCCAGAGCCATCAACGAATTGGCAAGCCTGGTAAGATCGTTCATGCTCCAGCCCCAGTGCCGGACGGAAAGGTTTTTGCCGTCCATCCGGCTGCTTGAGATTTATGGTTCCGGGGCGGCCAGAAGCCGCCCCGGCGGATTTTCTACCCACGGGCTCCGACGATTTTCTCCGGATTAAACAGGCCCTTGGGGTCAAAGGCATTGCGCAACCGGCGTGAAAACATGATGGAACCGCGCGAAGTCTCCTGCTCAAGCCACTGCTTTTTGGCAAGACCGATGCCGTGCTCGCCGGAAAGCGTGCCCTTGAGTTCAAGACCGAGGTTGAAGAGATCGTCCACGGCCAGTTCCACACGGGCCCATTCCTGCTTGTCGCGCTTGTCGCAGAGGATGCCGGGATGCAGGTTGCCGTCGCCGGCATGGCCGAAGGTGGCGATGGTCACGTTGCGGTCCTTGGCGATTTTTTCCAGACCCGCGATCATGGCCGGGATCTTGGAACGGGGGACGGTGACGTCTTCCATCATAAAGGTGGGTTTGGCGCGGGCGAGGGCCGGAATGGCCACGCGGCGGGCTTCCCAGATGTTCTTTTTCTGTTCGGCGTCCTTGGCCACGACCACTTCCGTGGAGCCGCAGTCCTTGAGCACCTTTTCCACCACGGCGGCGTCGTCCTCGACTTGGGCGGGATGGCCGTCCACTTCGACCAGCAGCATGGCGCCAGCGTCGCGGGGCAGACCAATCTTCACATAGTCTTCCACGTAGTTGATGGTGGCGTGGTCCAGGAATTCCAGCGTACACGGCACCACGTGGGCGGAGATGATGGCGGCCACGGCCTTGGAGGCGGACTGCATGTCCGTGAACAGGGCCATCATGGCTTTGGAGGCCTTCGGCGGGGGCACGAGCTTCAGGGTCACCTGGCTGGTAACGGCCAGGGTGCCTTCGCTGCCCACCAGAAGGGGCGAAATGGCATAGCCGGTGGCGCATTTCACGCAACGCGAACCGCAACGCACCAGATCGCCGGTATTGGCATAGACTTCCATGCCCATGACATAATCTTTGGTGGTGCCGTATTTCAGGCCGCGCAGGCCGCCCGAGTTTTCGGCCACGTTGCCGCCGATGGTGGACACGGACATGGAGCCCGGATCCGGGGGATAGAAAAGGCCCTTGGAGGCGATGGTCGCGGCCATGGGGGCGGTGATGACGCCGGGTTCCACGATGGCGTAGAGGTCTTCCTCGTTGATTTCAAGAATGCGGTTCAGGGCGGTGGTCAGGATGACGATGGTATCGGTGGTGTCCGGAATGGTGCCGCCGGAAAGGTTGGTGCCCGCGCCGCGCACGGTCATGGGAATGCCTTCCTTGTAGCAGAGCTCGATAATCGGGCCGAGCTGCTCGGTGTTGGTGGGGCGCACCACACCGCCGGGAATGCACGGAGTCCACACGCAGGAGTCATACGAATAGTTCTGGCGGTCCGCTTCACTGGTAAAGACATTTTCCTTACCGACAATGGCCTCGAATTCCTTGGCAAGGGAATCACTCAACATACATTTTCCCCAACAGGGTTAGAGGATTTCTTGTGAGCGAGATGCTCAGGCGCGCACTTGCTTGGCCAGGCGCTTCCGCAAATTTTCCGCCACAACAGCGGGGTCGATCTTCACGCGGGCGATGCCGCTGTCCATGGCGGCCTTGGCCGTAGCCGCGGCGACCATGGGGGCCACATCGGGGTTGAGAGTGGAAGGAATGATCATCTGCGGGCCCAGTTCCTCGGCTTTGACCAGATCGGCCAGGGCGTAAGCCGCGGCGATTTTCATGGCGTCATTGATGTCCGTGGCGCGCACGTCGATGGCGCCGCGGAAGATGCCGGGGAAGGCCAGAACATTGTTGATCTGGTTCGGGCAGTCGGAACGGCCGGTGGAAACCACTTTGGCGCCGGCGTCATAGGCGCGCTGCAGGGGCCAGATTTCCGGAATGGGGTTGGCCTGGGCAAAGACGATGGGATCCTTGGCCATGCTGCGGATCATATCTTCGTTCAGGGTGTCGGGAGCAGAGACGCCGATGAAGACGTCCGCGCCCTTGATGGCTTCGGCCAGACCGCCCTTGACCTTGCCGGGATTGGTGCGCTTGGCGATCTCGTCCTTGTAGGGATTCATGCCTTCCGGGCGGCCTTCCCAGATGGCGCCCTTGGAGTCGCACATGATCACATTTTTGAGGCCCACGGCCATGAGCAGCTTGATGATGGCGATGCCCGCCGCGCCCGCGCCGCTGGTGACCACCTTGACGTCTTCCAGCTTCTTGCCCACCACTTTCAGGGCGTTGATCAGGCCCGCCAGGGTGACCACGGCGGTGCCGTGCTGGTCGTCGTGGAAAATGGCGCCCTTGAAGATGCCGCGTTCCTTGAGGCCGTCTTCAATGATGAAGCATTCGGGAGCCTTGATGTCTTCAAGGTTCACGCCGCCGAAGGTGGGGGCCATGAGTTCGATCATCTCGATGATCTTTTGCGTGTCCTTGGTATTGACGCAAATGGGGAAGGCGTCCACATCGCCGAAGGTCTTGAAAAGCAGGGACTTGCCTTCCATAACCGGCATGGCCGCCGCGGGGCCGATGTCGCCCAGGCCCAGCACGGCCGTGCCGTTGGAAACCACGCAGACGAAGTTGGAGTGGTTGGTGTAGACGTCCAACATATCGGGGTTTTTGTTGATTTCCATGCAGGGTTCGGCAACACCGGGAGAATAGGCCAGCGTCAGGTCATCGGTATCCCGCACGGGCACTTTGACCCGGACCTCGATTTTCCCCAGGTTATCCTTGTGCATGGCCAGGGCTTCTTCACGCAAATTTTTGATCCGAGACATGTGTTCTCCTTGGACGCATCCGGTTGGCGGAGCCGGAATGTCGCAGTGCATTCGCGCATCAGACGGCCCCGGTTGAGGGGGTTCCGGGCGCGCGCCGCCCGGAACCCAAAGCGGCAAGGCCGCTTTATTTGTTGTTCTTGGCGTCGATTTCAGCCTGGGCGGCCAGAATGTCGCGAGCGTTGTCGTACACGGGCGTGTCAACCATCTTGCCCAGGTAGGACACGGCGGCCTTGCCCTTGGCGAGGCCTTCTTCCTCAAACACCTTCACCACGCCGCGAGCCCATTCCACATCGGCCGGGTCGGGGGCGTACAGGCGGTTGGAGGGCTCCACCTGGCTGGGATGGATGATCATGCGGCCGCCGTAGCCCATCTGCAGGCCGTCGCGCACGTTGCGCTCGAAAGCTTCGGTATCCTGGAAGGAGACGAAGGGGGCGTCAATGGCCACAAGGCCGGAGGCGCGGCAGGCGATGGCGACCTTGGCGCGGCCCCAGAGCTGCTCCACGGCTTCGTTGGTGATTTTGACGTGCATGTCGCGGCAGTAGTCCACGGCGCCGAAGATGGCGTTGACGTTGCGCGGGCTGGCCATGCAGCACTCATAGGCGTTCATGATGCCCTTGGCGGTTTCGAGCAGCATGGAGATCTTCACCGAGCCGATTTCCATGCCGCGGCGGCGTTCCAGTTCTTCCAGCTTCCAGGCCAGACGTTTCACGTCGTCGGGATGACCGGTTTTGGCCAGGGTGACGCCGTTGAGGCCGGGCTGCACCACGGCTTCAAGGTCGTCATTGGTCATTTCGGTTTCCCAATTGTTGATGCGCACATAGATTTCAGCGCCGCTCACGCTTTCCTTGGCGATCTTGTTCATGTTTTCGACGATCATCCGACGGGCGTTTTCCTTTTCGGACGGGGGGACGGCGTCTTCCAGGTCGAGCGTGATGATGTCGGCCGGGATGCTGGGGGCTTTGTCAATAAATTTGGGATTGTTGCCGGGCACATAAAAGATAGAACGCATAACAGCCATGTGAAGACTCCTGTGGATAAAAGTCGTCTGAAAAAACCTCTGCCACGTCAATCAAGCGACATTTGTTCCGGCGCGCATTCCTCACTCTCGGGAGTACTCCGGGGCGGATCGGTCCCTTTGGGGGCCCGGGCCGCGCAAAACCGTCTGCGCCATGCCCGCCTGCCCGGTTTGTGGCCGGACCGCGCTGCTTTTTGCCGTTTCATTCTGAATAGGTCATTGCTATTAACAAGTCAACATGTCATACCAAAAAAGGACAAAGAAACTTTGGCCTTTTGCCTTTTTGCGAATTTGTTCAGCCGGGTTTACAAAACCGTGCCAGCCGGGCACACTAAGCCCGCCGGCATAGTTTTTTTCACCAATTGTTCACACCTTACCAACGATACGCATGAAAAACAACTATACAGAAATACTTGGGAACAGACGGCGCAATATTCAGCGTCCGCGTGTGCATACCGAGGTATTGACCTGTCTTCTGGAGGATATCCGGGCCGGGGTTTACCAGGAGGGCCAGAAGCTGCCCTCCGAGCGGGAGCTCATGGAGGAGTTCGGCGTAGGGCGGCCCGCAGTGCGCGAGGCCCTGTCCGCTTTGGGGCGCATGGGTCTGATCGAAATTTCGCCCGGCATGCGCGCCCGGGTCTGCAAGCTTACGCTCAAGCCCCTGCTGGGCGAAATGCGCGCCACGTTGCAGATTTATTCCAGTTCGCCGGACGGCTGGCGGCAGCTCCATGACCTGCGCCTTTTTTTCGAAACTTCCGTGGCCCGGCAACTGGCCCGGCAGGTGACGGACGACCAGTTAAGGTCGCTGCGGGACATCCTCGTCAATCAGCGGAACTTTCTGGACAGGTCGGAGATCCGTTCCTTTGCCGAGGCGGATATCGCCTTTCATCGCGCTCTGGTGGAATTTATGGGTAATCCTTTTCTCGGGCTGCTGGCTGAGGGCTTCGGGGGCTGGCTGATTACGCCCCTGTATGCTTCCATGCAGGTGCGGCGGCAGAGCGAACGTTCGTACACCGCGCATGTGGCCGTGCTTGAGGCGTTGAAAGAACGGAATCCGGATCTGGCCGAGCAGGCCATGCGCTTGCATCTGGAAGAGATGCGCGGCATTTACCTGGTGGACCTGATGGCCGCGCGGGCGGCCGGGGAAGGCGGCGAGGATTTTGCCCCCCTGGATCCGGCGTCGCCGTCTCAGCCGGACGAGCAGGAATTTCCGCCCCTGAAGTTCGGCGCGCCGGAGCGTGCGCCGGGGTAGGGGCTTGTGGCGTTGAGCCCGCCGCGCCATGGCGCGGCGAAGCACGCCTGGAGCGAATTAATGTTAAGAGGTTACATTGTTACCGTTTGAAGACGCCCGCTTCGGCGCTTAACAACACAAAGAAATGACGCGCCTTCGTGGCGAGCGGCTGCTCTTGCAGCGGACCGGGCAATTTAAAAGCAAAATTTTCTAGTGAACGCAAAAAACGCGACAAAGTTGACTTTGTCGCGTTTTTTGTGGGCCGGACACCCGGCAACGTCTGTTACCGCTGCTTCCTTTCGGACCTGACGGGGTTGGCAGTGTTGCCGCCGTCCGGCTTGAGCAATGCTTTACCCGCAAAGGGAGGGGCTGTCAATCGCGCTCCGCCCGGCGGGTTCTTTGGAAAAAGAGCCGTCAGCTGCCGTAAACGCCGAGAAATGGCGCGGCCGTATGCCGGTTCAGGCCAGAGCCGGGCCTTGGGCCGCGAAAAGCCGTTCGGCATTGCTCAGCACGGCTTCCAGTTGCGCATCGCTCAGTCCGGCCATGCGTTGCAGGCGTTCCAGTTCTTCCTCGGGGTCATACAGCGGCCAGTCTGTGCCGAAAAGCAGGCGTTCACGGGGAAAGGCGTCCAGCAGGGCGCGCAGTTCCCCGTGCGTCACAAAGGGCGTGACGCTGGAGGTGTCAAACCAGAGGTTTTCGCGCCGCCGTCCGCCCAAGGCTTTGAGGGCGTGGTCCCACATGCGGTAGCCGCCCAGGTGGGCCGCGATGACCGTCAGGCCCGGAAACGCGTCTAGAATGGCGGCCAGCTTGTAGGGGCAGGAGGGATTTTTCTCCGGGCTGGTCTTGTCGCCGATGTGAATTTCAAAAATAAAATCCTTCTGGGCCGCCTCGAAAATCGGCAGCAGGCGTGCGTCGTCGAGCCAGAAGCCCTGGAAGTCGGGGTGCAGTTTGAGGCCGCGCAGGCCTGCCGCCTTGATCCGTTTGAGTTCCGCCTCCCAGTTGGCGTAGCCGGGGTGCAGGGTGCCGAAACCAATGACCTCGGCATGTTTTTTTTGCAGGCTTATGGCGTAATTATTGGCCGGAATCACCTGGGCCGGGGCCGTGGCGGCGCAGAGCACCACGCATTTGTCCACGCCCGCGTGTTTTTCGCGGACCAGCAGATGGTCTATGGTACCGTCGCCGGCGCAGGCGACGGTGTAGAAGTTGTTGAGGTGATCGACGGCCTTGTGGGCGATCTTGGGATGAAAGGCGTGGGTATGGATGTCGATGAACATGGTCGGCCCTGCGAAATGTAACGCTTGAAATCTTGCTTGCGGCGGGCAAAAACGCCTGCGCGCGGTTCGTGGCAATACGTTGCGGGCGAATGGCCCCGAGGCCGCCGTGCCCGCAGCGCGGCGGGACGACCCGGTTTCGCCATGAACGGCTCAGACCGCTGCGCGACAACGGTTGCAGTAAGCCCCGGAACGCTTGCCCGCCGTCACTGTGCAGCTGTGCCGCTCACCCCGTTGACCACGTTGATTGGATGGCCCTCTTGCCAGCGGCGGATATTTTCAGCCGTGAGATTGATAATGTTCTGGCGGGCTTTGACCGTGGCCCAGGCGATATGCGGGGTGATCAGGGTATTGGGCGCGCTGAGCAGGGGATTGTCCCGGCTGGGCGGTTCCTGGGAGAGCACGTCCGTGCCGAGGCCGCGCAATTTCCCGCTCTTCAGAGCTTCGGCCGCCGCCGCCTCGTCCACCAGCGGGCCGCGCGCCGTGTTCAGAACGATGCTTCCGTTACGCATTTTGGCCAGGCTTTTGGCGTTGATCAGGTGGTGGGTCTGGGGCGTGAGCGGGCAGTGCAGGGAAATAACGTCCGAACCCGCGAAAATCTGGTCCAGGGAGGCAAAGGCGAAGGGACTGTAGGCCGGCGGATTTTTGGGCGTGCGGCAATGGGCCAGCACGCTCATGCCGAATGCGTGGGCCAGTTCGCCCATCCGGCGTCCGATGGAGCCGAAGCCGATGATCCCCATGGTCAGGCCTTCCAGGCAGAGTGGAGTGCTTTTCCAGTAGCACCATTGCTCGGCCCGTTCCCAGTCCCCGGCTTTGACGCTTTCGGTATGCCGGCTGGTATGGCGGCAGAGCTCCAGCAAAAGGGCCATGGCATGCTGGGCCACGTCGTCCACGCCGTAAGCCACCACGTTGCAGACCGGGATCCGGCGTTCGGCAAAGGCATCCACATCCACGGTATTGTACCCCGTGGCCAGCACGCCCACCATGCGCGCGTCCTCCAGCGCCGGAAGATCGTCGCGGCGCAGGCAGGTCTTGTTGGCCAGCAGCACATCGGCGCCCCTGGCCCGTTCCGCCAGTTGTTCCTTGCTCGTTTCGTCGTACACGATCACGTCGCCCAGCGCTTCGATGGGACCCCAGTCCACATCGCCGGGATTAAGTATGGCGCCGTCGAGAATGACTATTTTCATGGGGAATCCTTGGGTTGCTGTCTGTGCGCGGCCCACGGCCGCGTGGGGGACTAGTGTAGCCCGAGGCGGTTCGGGCCGCAAGCGCCCGGCCGCGCCTGAGCAGGGCTGACTCATGTAAAAACTTTCTGGTTACCGGTATAATGCCATATGGTAAAGCTCAGAGCTCTATCTGGACCAGAAAGGGAGTTGACGAAGAACCGCAAACAAAAAGGAGAAACGGCAAACGCGTCTTCAGAAATGCCGGGCAGTGCCGCGCCTTTCACGAGCCTGACGCTTGATGCCCTCAATGTAAGAGAAAAAGGGGAGATGTTTTCTGCAGCGGGCGAAGATCAGATGCAAAAGCAGATAGCAGGACAGGAGCACAAAAACATAACTCGCGTGCATATCCGTGCCCGGGATATGATACAAGGTAATGCCCTCAAAGCGCAGGGACATCCAGGCCAGAGCAAAGGGCAGTGGCCAGAGGCCGGACATGCCCACGGCGGCCTGGGCGAAAAAGTTGCGGCCGAAATCCTCATGGGCCAGCTTGTTGGCGGCGAGGTAAGCGGTCTTGTCCCCGGCATGGAGCGCGTCCACAGAGAGATTGTGGTAATGCAGCAGATTGTCCTGCATGGCCAGCAGGCGGCGGCGTTGCAGCCAGAACAGCAGGGATGACGTCAGCTCCCCCAGCAATAGGCAGAGGCCAGCCAGACATCCGGCACCCAGCCAGAGACCGGCATGAGGTTCCGCTGGCCAGCGGAAGGGCGCGATCAGCAAGGCGTCAAGCCAGGGAGGGACAAGTGAGGTGAAATCCATGATGACGAGGCCCGGACCGCACGGCGGTCCGGGTTGTCCTTTCACTGCGACGTTACCAGAGTCGCACGCCGAAGAAACCGCGCAGCACGTAATTGATGCCCACGATAAAAGCCACCAGGATGAAAAGGCGCTTCAACCAGATGTCAGGCAGATATTTTGCCGTGATGGGGCCCACCCAGGAACCGATGACAATTCCCACCAACTCCAGGCCGATGAGGGGCCAGTACACGGGTGTGCCGCCGAACATGAAGGTGCTGATGGAGGTCACCATGCCCACCAGCACGGCGAAAGCCGAAGTGCCCGCCGCCAGATACATGGGCAACTGGGCGATGCTGGTCAACAGAGGAACCAGCAGAAAACCGCCGCCCACGCCCAGGAAAGATGCCACGGCCGCCACCACGAAGCCGCCCAGCACCGGCATGTAGGGATTAAAGGAAAATTCCACTCCGCAGAAGGTAAAGACCACGCGCTTGAGTCCGACGCTGACGATGGTCACGCGCGTGCCCGCGGCGGCATTGCCGGCGTGGTTCTTGCTGGCCTCCTCAAAGGCTTTGGCCGCGGCTGCCGCTTTTTTCTTCTTGGCGCGGGCGGCCGGGGAGGTTTCATAGAGCAGGTAACAGCCAAGGCCCAGCACAAACACGCCGAAATAACCCACATAATCCCGGAAAGAGATCTTGCCCTGGGTCAGAATGGGCGTGAGAATGGAGCCTACCAGCGAACCCGTGCCCAGGGCGATGCCCAGCGGCAGCACGATGCGCCCCAGCGTCCAGTACTTGAAAGAAGATATCAGAGACGAGGTGCCCACCAGCCACTGGTTGGACACGCGAATGGAGTCCGTAACCAGCTTGTTCATGGGCGTGCCCTTGCCGAAGGAGGCCGCGTACTCGCCCAGGCCGAACACGCTGATATGCCCCACAGAGGCCATGACGCCGCCGAACGCTCCCACGCTGGAGAATATCCAGCCCACCCAAACGGCCCAGCAGAAGGCCAGAACCATATTGACGTTGGGCGCGCCGGGAATGCCCAGAAAGCCGGTGGCGGCGGAGGAGTCAATCTTGCCTGCGGCTGTGGCCGAGGCAATGGCCGTTTTGAGACGGTCGGCAGTGTCGGCCTGCGTCGGCATGGAGGTTGGCTTGACGGTTCCGGCTCCGGCCGCGGACGGTGGGGCGGCCTCCATCAGGCTGCCTTGCGTCGGCTCTCCGGACTGCATGGCGGCCCCGGCGGGCGCACTCGCCAACAAACAGGCCGTCAGCATGAAAATCGCCAGCAATTTTCCACACCATATGTTTTTGCGGAACATAAGCATCATACTCACCTGGCTACCCTTTGCCACAGCCCGCACAGGCGGAGCCGTCGCCGTTCTTGAAGATGATCAGGGGGCAGTTTTTGCAGATATCCCCACCGGGGAAGTAGTCGCCCGGCCGCGTCACGGAGCTGGAGCCGCTTTTTTTAATGCGCTGGAGCAAGCGGGCCACCACGGCCTCCAGATGCTCGCCGGGGATGAATACATAGGTTTCTCCGCGCTCGGTCTTGCCCGCGTTATATGAGCCGGAACAAGGCGGGCAGTGATTGAATGTCTTCTGCTGCCAGCAAAAAACCGACCCGCCGCACGCCGACGAGCTCATGGTGATCTGCGGCCGCAGGGGGTGCGTATCCGTGGCGGCCATATAGTCCACAGCCAGGTGATAGGCCTGCACACTATCGCAATAAAAATGAATCACATGCGGCGACAGCACGGCCTCGCCCAACGGTCCCACCGCCACCGCCTTGAGGCTGTTCATGGGCATGTGAGGTTTGGAGCGGAGGAAGCGCTCGGTCTGGGCCTCGTCCACACAGTATTTGAGCTGGGACTTCACTTCCTTTTCATCTATTTCGCGCCAGCCGAAGCTGACCTGGGAATTGGTGCAAGCCAGGGTTTCCGCCGTGCCCAAAACAGTCTTGCCCTGCATGCGGGCTGCGGTTTCCCACTGGCAGAAGGTCAGCGGCTTGATCGGCGTCACATATGGGGCGCGGCGTTTGAACTCTTCCACCTCTTCATCCGTAAACAGCCAGGTTACAGCTATGGGATGGTGGTAGAGACGCAACTGATCCATAAGGATGGATTCCAACTCTCGAAAAGAAAGGGGCATGGTTCCTCCTATGCGTTGCAGTATGGATGATGCTGAACTGCTGAAATAACATTGTCCTCCTTGTCTGATGCTCTCCACAGAAAACACTCTCTCCCCTTCTCAGCGCGACTCCCCTGTGACAGCAGTCAATCGTGTCTCTTTGAATGCCGGGATCTTCGTGCCGCCCTTAGCCTGAGATGGCAACCGCGGCATGTGATCAGTTTTTACTCGAAAAGCGCACGTCGGTTGCCGACATCGTCAAGCCTGGCCGAGGAGTAGGCGTCACACCCAACGCATGTCCGCTCCGGCCGTTCATGACGCACATAGCCCGGAAAACCGGCAAGGTAAGGCATTGATTTCACAAATACAGTCGGCTGTAGTAACTATGCCGGACCAAGGCTCACTATGTTCATAATGTTGTGCAATAAAAATTTATGCATAGCTTATCAAATAATAAATGAAAATTTTCAAGGTCCTGGGAATATATTTTTTATACCAGACTAATCTTGTCAAACTAAATAAAATTAAAAATATCAAGAAATATCAATAATATGTTGTATAAACAGCGTATATAGAACAAGTATATAAGCTGATTTTAAATTTTGAGTTGATCTATAATAACACACAATTTTCCCAAACGTTATCACAGATTCTCAAATATGTTTTCCAAAAGCTCAAACGCAGGTACAAAATAACCTTCTCGCCGGTTCGGATTCAAAAAGCAGCCATATAGGATCAGCTAACCGCAATCCCATCAGGCGGTGTGGCCAGCCGCGCTGTTGTCCCGTCGTCGGAGGTCGTGTCCGCATTATTTTTGCTTGGTTGAAGGAAGCTGAGCGCCGCCCCCTCAGAGTCCGGAGGCGCGAATTTTTGGCGGGATTCCGGCTGACGGTAGCCGGTTACAGACTTGTGAAGAAAATGTTGCATCGCATCGCTTCGTCGGAGCGATGCGCAGGCGGATGGCAGACGCCGGGAGAATTCTAAAAAACGCGCTGGCCGTTGCCGTGCCGGCGGCTTATGGATAGCGGCAGTGACTCTAGATGTAGAGTGTCAACACGTTGTTCACCCTGCGCCCAGTTTTGAAGCTGGAGGTTTTCTGCCAAGAGCCGAATGCGGCCGCACATAGTTATAGCGGTATGTCCAGATCGACAGATAATCGGTCCTTTGCCGGGAGTGGGTGTATGTTGGTGCATATGCCCACTCTTTTAATGCTATTTTGATGAACCGTTCCGCTTCACCGTTAGTTTGCGGGCGATAAGGCCGTGTACGTTTGTGTTTTATGCTGAATTCTCGGCAAACATCGCGAAAATTTCATGATTTATAGCAAGCGCCATTGTCCGTAAGCACGCGCTCTACTTTAATCCCATGTGAGGCATACCACGCAACGGCAAACCATAAGAATTTCACTGCTGATTCTGCGGTTTCATCCGAGAATATTGCCGCATATGCAAGGCGGGATGCGCCATCAAACGCATACGTGCAAATATTCCCAGCCTGGTCGGCGTCGATGGACTTGCCGTGTACCTACTTTTCTGTGCCCAAACCCATCAATCTTTCCAAGCCGCTTGATATCCAGATGCAGCATTTGTCCCGGCATTTCCCATTGATAGCGGACAACAGGCAGTTTCTCCTCCAAGGAGGCAAGCCGGGAGCAAGCAAGCTTGCGTAAGGCGCGCAACACGCTGCTGCGGCAAAAGCCGAGTTGTCATACGCATCTTCCGCAACGCTAACATGCGATAAACATTCTCCTCCGTGCCGATAGCGACTCATCCACTTTCTGGCAGTACGTATGCTTACGCCAAAGTCGGTGGCAACTTCGGCGGCCGGACGGTATGCATCAGCCGGATCATTTCCTCTCAACATTTGGCCGTCAATTTGGCATTTGTATGACTGTTCACCTTCCCCATCGGTCGGTTTTAGTAGTATGGTAACTCCAGATTTACCGACTTGAATGAGTGTGAACAACCTATTGTAACATTACATTTAGAGCAGATTAATTTTGAAATGTTGTACATTTCAAAGTTTAAATAAACGTCAATTCCGCCTCTTAACAGCGAAAATAAATTGCACTTACGGCTTCGTGGCGAGAGGCGGCTGTGTAGCCTCGTTAGAGCCTTTCAAAATTAAAACACTCTAAAACTCTTGCGCCGCAACGGCTGAAGCGGGATTTTCCGGCATCGGCAAGGAAAATGGCGCTTTTGGCGCGCGGACAGACCGGAAAACGGCCTGGAGGGTCGTGCCCCTTGGCGAATGTAGCGTGATTTACGGGCATCGGGAGCAGCGATGTTCTTCAGGTACGGGAGCGGCAAAAAGCGCCGGATTGCCGGGCTTAATCCGCGCCGCGCGGAATGCCTGCCCTGCGTGCCCTGCCGGACGACAAAAAAGGCCGCCCTTGCGGGCGGCCTTGAGGAAACGCGTCAACGGATGCCTAGTGGGCGATCACGCGGAAGTCGTCGCGGCGGTTCTTGGCCCACACGGCTTCGCCGGTACCCTGAACGGCCGGATTTTCCTTGCCGTAGCTGATCATTTCAAGCTGGTTGGGGCTCACGCCCAGGGTGACCAGGTATTCATAGGCGGCGCGGGCGCGGCGTTCGCCGAGGGCCAGGTTGTATTCCTGGGTGCCGCGATCGTCGCAGTTGCCTTCAATGCGCACGCGAATGCTGGGGTATTTCTTCATCAGCTCGGCCTTGGTCTTCAGCATGTCCTTGTACTCGGGCTGGATGTTGAATTTGTCGAAAGCGAAGTACACGCGAGCGTCGGTGATCTGCTGAATGGCGGCCCGCATTTCAGGGGTCAGACCATCATCATAGCCGGGTTCGGCGGTGGTTTTCTTCGCGCAGCCGAAACCGGCGGCAAGGGCCATAACCAGAGCAAGAATAAGAGCGTAGCGTTTCATTGTGTGTCCTCCTGAACAGCTCATACTCCAAAAAAAATACCTTTCCTTTCTGCACAATGCGTAATCCCTTGATCACGCGAGAAAGATGGTATCTGCCCCTCTATTTTTGTCAAGGTATGGAAGGCATATTCGTAAAATTTTTTTTACCCGGCCGTTGAAGGAACTTCAGACGACCGGGTAAAAACAAACGGAGGCCGGGCGTAACCCTTACTTCTGCGTCACAGGCATGCCCCAGCGCGGGAAAGAAGCCGCGCCGCCGCCGGTGGGCACTTGCTTGGCGTCGCCGCCGTGGCGGGTGGTCAGATAGATGCCGCGTCCGCCGCTGCGGGTGGAGGCGAAGGCGATGAAGTAACTGTCCGCGCAGAAGGAGGGCTGCTCATCGCTGCCGGGGCCGAAGGTGATCTGGCGTTCCATGCCCGTCAGCATGTCCTGCACGAAGATGCGGTGGCCGTAATCGGTCATCCGGCTGTAGACCACCAGGGTGCCGTCGGGCGAAAGATTGGCTTCGCTGTTATAGGTGCCGTTCTTGCTCACCCGGCTGATGCTGCCGCTGTTCAGGTCTTTGAGGAAGATCTGCGGTCCGCCCAGACGGGAGGAAGTGAAGGCCATCTTGGTGCCCGTGCTGTCAAAGGTGGGTGAAACATTGATGGCGTTGCTCTGTTCCAGCACGCGCTCCTTCTGGAAGACATGGTTGAGCAGAAAAATGACCGGGTATTTGCCGTTGGACAGGGCCACGGCCACCTTGTTGTCGGGCATGAAGGCCGGGCCGATCACCACGTTGCCGGGGAAGCGGATGCGCTGCACCTTGCCGGTGGAGCGGTCCCAGACGCCCAGAGCGTGGGACTTGGGGTCGATATGGGTGAAGACCACAAAGCGTCCGTCCGGGGACCACGCCGGAGACATGGCCTCGCCCGGCATATTGGTGATCTGGCGCAGATCGCGGCCAGTGGGCTTGACCAGCCAGACGTTGGCGCTCAGTTTGCCGGTCTTCTTCACAAAGGCGAGGGTGGAGCGGAAGAAGGCGCCGTTGCCGGTCAGGGCTTCCAGCAGGTCGGCGCAGAAGCGGTCGGCCACTTCGGGCAGGTCGCGGCTGTTGACCTTGGGATATTCCTTGCCGAACAGGCGGCCGCCGGTATTGGTTTCAAAAGCGCGGATCTGGACGGGCCGGGTGCCGCTGTCGCCGTCGGGCCAGAAAGTGGTGACCACGATGTCCGAACCGGCCAGCTGGAAGCGTTTGAAGTCCAACGCGGGCGGCTCGTAGCCGGGCAGGAGCACACCGCCCAGCACGGCCTTGGGGTCAGTGAGGCGCATGAAGGGCAGAAAGCTCAGGTTCTGCTCCACCAGTTTTTGCAGTTCCCCGCCCATGCCCGTGGCCTGGACCTGCGGGCCTTTGAGCGGCGCGGCCAGCGCCAGATTGACGATATTCTGGCCGGGATTCATAATATCCACGCGCATGGCCGCTTCGGCGGCGGAACCGAAAAACGGCCCCAACGCCGCAGACAGAGCCAGGGCCAGGAGAAGAAGGATTTTTTTCATGGCTCGGTGTTCCTCATTCGGTCGGCGCGCCTCAGCGGCGCACCAGTGTAAAGGTGACGTCCAGCGTGTTGCCGAGGCCTGCGGGCGGCGGCGTTACGCTGCCTGCCCGGCGAATGCCCTGAAGCACGAATCTGTCCAGTAGTTTGTCCCCGCTGCCTTGCAGCAGGGTGGATTTTTTGATGGCGCCCGCGGCGTCCACGTCCAGCCGCACTGTAGCGTAATAGGTGCCCGGCGCGGTTTCCGCGGGGATGAACATGGCGTTGCGCAAATTCCGGGTGATGGTGGAAAAATATTTGCTGTAGCGCGCGTCGTACTGGTCCTGCGCCATGACGGCGGGCTTGCTTTCCGCAGGCCGCGATGCGGCCGGGGCCGGATCCACGGTTTTGCCGTTGCCCGGAACCGACTGAGCCGCCGGAGCGGCGGGCGCATCAATATCCAGACGCATTTCTTCTTCAGTGAGCCCCGTGGCGTTGGCGGACGGCGCGGCGGTTTTTCCCTTGGCGGAGCGAATGCTCTCGGTGGCCGGGCTGTCCGTGCTGAGACCGGAGCGCGGGTTTTTGGAGGCGTTTTTTTGCGTTGCGCCCGGCGCGGCCTTGGCGCGGGGCGGCGGGGCCACGGGCGCGGCCTTGACGTCAGGCAAGGGCTGGCCGGCGTTTTTGGCAATGGCCTCGGCGCGCTCACGGGCGCGCTCCTCCACGGAACTGGCCCGTTGCTGGCCCATGAGGCCTTCCGCCTTGGTCCTGGCCATGACCTCCGCCCGCAGCGCTTCTTCCGTGGAAAGGGTTTCGGCCTGGGCCTTGCCCTTGGGCGTGCCGGTCCAGAAGGCCAGATGCACGTCCAGAGGCATGCCGTAGGGCGGCGCTCCGAACGGAGCCGCCTGGCGTACCGCGCCGCAGGCGGAGCTGTCCAGAGCTTCCATGCCCGAGGCTTTGACGGATCTGCAGTCCAGCACCTTGCCCTGGCCGTCCAGGGAAACTTTCAGTCTGACGGTAAAATCACCCTTGAGCGCCGGCGGCGGCGCCCAGATCGCAATAACCTTGTCCAGCACCTTGCCGGAATAGCCGCCGTTCTGATCCACCGCCGCAATGCTTGCGCCGAAGGCCGGAACCGCCGTAATAAGCTGTAGTGTCAACAGGGCCGCAAGGCCCGCGCGCAACGGGGATGCCATGTCGTCCTCCCGGATTGGTCCGGATTAGCGCCCCATCGTTCATCCAGGGTGAACACTAGATCCAGTTTTGTATATGCGGCCGAGGGCGGCGGAAATTGCCGGACCTCGTCGGTGTGCCGAGTGTTGAGCGCCGGAGCGTTAAAGTGCGGATTGCCCGAACTCTGGCTGATCCCGTCCGTGGGACGTTGCCCCGCATGCCCGCATTAATTCAATCGCACGGCGAAAATCGGCATATTTCGCAGCGGCATGGCTCCAGTTCGGCTGTAACGTCCGCATGGTTTACATTCCGATATGCCCGTCATTTGCGCTCGTCGCCCGGCAGCGGGAACTCAGGACGCGCGAGCGGCAAAAAAGGGGACGCGGCATAGCGGCGTTATGTCTTTCTCCCGGACCGGTCAGCGTCCCATAAGTTCATCATAGCTGAAAACCAGCTCCAGGTCCGTGTATTCGGCCGAGGGCGGCGGCGGGAACTGTCCGGCCTGACCGGTGCGCACCACGGCGTTGACCGCCGAGGCGTCGTACTGGGCATTGCCCGAGCTTTGACTCAGTTCAGCTTGCAGAACCTTGCCCTGCATGTCCACCCTGACCCTGACCGAGCAGGCCAGATTGGCGCGCGCCGCCGAGGCGAAGCCCCAGTTGGGGCGCACGGCCAGCATGACCTGGCCCATATAGACGTCGCCCAGGCCGCCCCCGCCGGGGCCGTCGCCTTCGCCGCCGCCCCCGCCGCGATTGCCGCCGGCCTTGCGCTGGGCTTGGGCCAGGGCCTGTTCAATGGCGTTGCCCCGGTCGCCGGATTCGGCGCGGGAAGTGGCCTTGCGGGCCTTCTGCAAAGCGGCGGCCACCGGATCTTCCTTGGGGGCCCGCTTTTTGGGCTGCTCCTGCTTGGCCTTTTGGGGCTCTTCCTTTTTTTCCTGCTTTTGGGGTTCGTCCTTGGGAGGCTCTTCCTTCTTGGGCAGGTCTTTCTTTTTCTGGGCTACCGGGGTGGCCTCGGGCTTGGGTTCGGGTTTTGGTTCCGGCTTCGGTTCCGGCTTGAGCTCGGGCTTTTTAACCGGCGCGGCTTCCTTGGGCGGCGCGGGCACAGGCGCGGGCTCCCGGACCTCTTCCCGCGCGGGCGCGGCGATTTCATTTTTGGGCGCGGGCGGCGTAGGGGCCTTGGGACCTTCCGCCGGTTCACCCATATGCCCCAGAATGGGCGAGGGCGTCCGGTTGCCGCCGGGCGCGCCTTCCACCAGGCTGATCATCACCGGCGGGGTGTCCAGCCGGATCGGAGGATGGCTGGGCCAGAACCAGATCAGCAGAAAGGCCGCCAGATGCAGGCAGAAAGAAAGGACATAGGAGGCCAGGCGCATGCGGAACCTACTTCCGGGTTCCGGCGGCAGCGGGTTTCGCGCCGCCGGGGGCCGCGCCCTCGGGCTGCTCGGCCATCACGCCCAGCTTTTCAATGCCCACGGCCTTGATATGGCCCATGACCTCCACCACGATGCCGTAGGGAACTTCCTTGTCGGCCTGCAAAAAGAGGCTCTTGTTCTTTTCCTTGACCAGACGCTGAAGGTAGCCCTCCAGGTCTTCCATATTGTCCACGCCGTATTCGTCCAGAAAGATCTTGCCGTCCTTCCGCACCGTGAGGACCATGTGGTCCGCTTCGGTGGGCAGTACTTCCACCTGTTTGGTCTGGGGCAGATCCACGTCCAGTCCCTGGCTCATCATGGGCGTGGCCACCATGAAAATGATCAGGAGCACCAGCATCACGTCCACAAAGGGCGTGACGTTGATCTCCGAGACAAATTTGCTGTTGCCGAGGCTCGCGCCCATGATTACAGCTCCGTGGCGCCCGCGCGCTGCACGGGACGGTGGGCGTTGAGCTCGCGCTGGACGCGGTTCAGGAAGAAGCCCGCGAAATTGACCAGCAGGGTGTCCACCTGGGAAAGCCTGCCCATAAAGATGTTGAAGCCCACCGTGGCGGGCACGGCCACGCCCAGACCGATGGCCGTGGCGACCAGGGCTTCGGAAATGCCCGGCGCGACGGTGGCCAGGGAGGCGGATTTGAGCATGCCGATGGAGTGGAACGAGCTCATGATGCCCCAGACCGTGCCGAACAGGCCGATGAAGGGCGCGGTGTTGGCCGTGGTGGCCAGCACCGAGAGGGAACGCTGCAGGCGGGACAGCTCACTGGCGACGCCCTGACGCAGAGCCCGGCGCACATTGTCCACCACAACTTCGCTGGAATTGCCCAGCTCCTTGGAGCGGTTGAACTCCAGGACGCCCTGATGGGCGATGTAGTAGAGCGGCGAAGCCGGGTCGGACCCCAGAGACTGCACGGCCTCGCGCAGACTGGCGGCCTTCTCGAAACGCTCGGTGCCGCTCAGAGCCTTGCGGCTGGCCGCGCTGAGCGCGATGAACTTCTGGATCATCATCCCCCAGCTGCCGATGGACATGAGCACCAGAAGCGCCAGCACGGCCTTGGCCACCAGGCTCGCCTGGGCGATCATCGAAAAAAAACTGAATTCCATGTGGTTCTCCGTAACAGTGCGCGATCAAAGCCGTTTGCGCGGGCTTTGCGCCGCCGCGCGGGCGTGTCAGGGGCGTTCCGTTTTTGTTCCGGCACGGCCGCAAAACAACGCCGGACAACGGACGCAAAAAAACGTCCACCGCAAGGGGGCGGAACCGCTAGGCCCGCGACAGGGCTTCGAGGCGGAGAATGCAACGAGTAGTCTCTTTTTTCAAGATTTTTTTTAGATTGTCGGCAGGCGGCGGCCGCGTGGCGTTCAGCGCGGACCGGCCTTCATTTTACGCCAGAGGGTGTTGGCGCTGATGCCCAGATTTTTGGCGGCCCGGCCGCGGTTGTGCGCGCATTTTTCCAGTTCGGCGCGGATGATCTCCCGCTCCAGGGTTTCCAGACGTTCCCTGAGATTGCCCCGGCCTTGTGCGCGGCCGTCGGGGAGGGTGGGGGCTTTGTCGGCGGGCCGTTCCGCCGGGGCAAGCAGCCCCTGCGTGGCGCGCAGATCGTCAAGCAGCTTTTCCAACAGGGCCCTGTCGCACTGTCCGCCGTCCGAGAGCAGGCAGTAGCGGCGCAGCAGGGCGTCCAGCTCGCGCACGTTGCCGGGCCAGGCATAGTCCTTCAGCAGGCCCAGGACATGGGGCGAAAGTTCTTTGTGCGCCATGTTTAGCCTTGCCAGAATGTGTCGCGCCAGCAGAGGGATGTCCTCCGGCCTCTCGCGCAGGGGCGGGGTTTGCAGACGCAGCAGGGAGAGGCGGTAATAGAGATCAGCCCGGAAGCGCCCGGACCGTACCTCTTCCACCAGATCCTTCCAGGAGGAGCTGATCACGCGGGCGTTGACGGCAATGGGCCTGTCGCCGCCCAGACGGAATATTTCGCCGGTTTCCAGCACGCGCAACAGGCGGATCTGCACGGCCGGGCTGATGTCCGCGATTTCGTCCAGAAAAATGCTGCCGTCCTGGGCCATTTCAAACAGGCCTTCCTTGCCGCCGCGCCGTGCGCCGGTGAACGCGCCCTCGTCGTAGCCGAAGAGTTCGCTTTCCAGCAGGCTGTCGGGCAGCGCGCCGCAGTTCAAGGCCACGAAGGGACCGTTCCTGCGCGGCCCGGCCTGGTGCAGGGCGTGAGCCAGCAGCTCCTTGCCGGTGCCGCTTTCGCCGTGGATGTGCAGGGCGGCGTCCGCGTCGGCGAAGCGGGCGGCCTGGAGGCGCAGCTCGCGCATGGCCGGGCTTGCGCCCAGCAGGCTGTCCAGATTGTGGCGGGCGATGAAGCCGCGTCGGCCGCTGTTTTTGAGCTTGCGGCTCAGATCGCGCAGGCGGGCGGCCGGAGCAAAGGCCGCCAGCGCGCCGCGCGGCTTGCCGTCCACCAGGATCGGACGGGTGTTGATGACCAACTCGCGCCCGTTGATGCGGCGGATGATCCCTTCCTCGCCGCGGCCGGTTTTCAGGGCTTTGGCGAGCCCCAGGCTTTCCGGCAGGCCGGGGCCGTCAGCACCGGCGGAATCAAGCAGGTCTTCCAGCAGAACTTCCGCGGCGCGGTTGCTGGTGGCCGTGCGCCCGTCGGTGTCCACGCCCACGATGCCTTCATGCAGGGATTCCAGCACACCGCGCAGCCAGGCGGTCTGCTCCCGGTCCTGCTGCTGGGAGCGGGCGATGTTCAGAGCTTCATCCAGGGCCCGCTCCAGGGCCTCCTCGCCCGGCGTGACCACCACGCCCCGGCAGCCCTGGGCCTGGGCTATCTCCGCGCAGATGCCGCCGCCTACCACGCAGCCTACGCCCTGGTCCACGGCACGGCTGATGCCGGACACCAGTTCCTGGGTAGTGGTGAAGGGCACGGGCAGCAGACGCACGCGCAGCAGTTCGGAAAACAGGGCAGGCCAGGGAGGCAGCGCCCCGTAGCAGGTGCAGGCGATATAGTCCGCGTGCTCGCGCGCCTTGAGCAGGGCTTCGAGGATGTCCAGGTGGCTGCGGGCGATGGTCACCACCGGGCGGCGCAAGTGACGGCGCAGCAGTTTGCCGGTGCCCCCGCCGCCCAGAATCACGTCCGTGCCCTCGGCCAGCAGGGCGCGGGCCACGGGCAGGGCCTCTTCCATGCCGGCCAGGCGGATTTCCATGGGCAGGTGGCGGGTCGCCGCGTAGTCGCGCACGGTCTGGGCCACGGGCAGGGAGTTGGAGACAAAGGCAAAACGGAAGGGAACATGGCTCATGGCTGCGTCCTGTGGCGGATTCGCCGGAATGTGTCATCCGCGCCCGCCCTGAGGGCGGACGCGGAGACGGAGGATGCGCGCCGGGCTTCCCGGAGGAGATCGGCATGCGGAGGAAAGAACAGATGATGCCTTACGCGGGCGGCAGAATGTAGAAGTCCAGCCCCAGCACCACCACTGCCAGCCAGAAGTAGAGGATGGTGACGGCCACGGAAATCACAGCCGCCGCCAGACCCCAGAGAAACATGGTGCGCAGATTGGCCCCGTAACCGGCCACAATGCCCTGCGCGCCGGTGGCCGAGGCCACGGCGTAGCTCCAACTGATGGCCGCTCCGGTGATCCAGACCCAGGGCACGGCGCCGAATTGCAGGCCGTTCCAGTGGTTCATGGCTTCAATGGCCAGCGGAACCATGACCCCGGCCGCCGCAGTGTCGCTGGTGACCTGGGAAAGGGCGTTGGCCGCCACGCTCCAGGCCGCGATGGAAAAACCGTCGCTGATGCCCACAAAGGGCGTGATCCACTGGCCGAAAACGGCAGAGGCCCCGGTGGCCCCCAGGATTTTGCTCAGGGCCACGGCCGCGGGCCACATGAACAGGATAGTCACCGGGAAATGATCCCGCAAGGTCCGGGGGGAAAGAATGCTTTCGTCCTTGACGCCGCGTGAGGGCCAGAAGAGCAGAAGCAGGGGAATGATGCAGAAAAGCTGGGTGGGCTGGAGCCAGGCCCACTGCGGACCCTTGGTGTAAGGGGCGTAGAGCGGCTGGAGCACGGCCAGGGCGATGGCCAGGGCAAAGCCGTAGAAGGAGACTTTTTCCTCGTAGCTCATGGGACCGAGCTTGGCCAGTTCCTGGCGGTAGAATTCCTTGTTGCCGCCGAAACTTTCCCGGTCCGTCTTCATGAAATACATCATAATGCCCACGCCCAGCACCACCAGAACGGAAACGGGCAGCATGCGCAGGGTCCAGTCGAGGAAATAGATGTTGTGGCCCAGATATTTGTTGAGCAGGCCGTAGGTCACCACGGACTGGCCGCCGCCCAGGGGGGTGGCCATGCCGCCCACGCTGGCTCCCCAGGCCACGGCGATGAGGATATTGGACGCGGCCTTGGAATTCCAGCGTTCCTCATTGTTGCTGTAACCGGCATACATCAGCGAGGCCACGGCCACGGGCGCGAACATGGCCGCCACCGTGGTGTTGCCCACCACAAAGGAGGTGACCCCGCAGAGGATGAACCATCCGGCGGTCTGGGCGCGCACGTTGCCGCTGACGCGCATCAGGAAGTTGAGGGCCAGGCGTTTGGCGAACCCCCAGCGCACCCAGGCGGAAGTGATGGCCGTGGCGCCGAAAATGAGCGCGGCCTCCTTGTGCACGTAGGCCTCCAGCACCTTGCCCAGCGGCATGTAGCTGTAAACGCAGACCACGAAAATGGGCACGAGACAGGTCAGTTTGATGTCCACGGCGGTGGTGATCCACCACCAGACCATCCAGAACAGGATGCCGAAGCCGAAACGGGCGTTGAGCGGACCGAAGCAGGGCAGGCAGAGGGCCAGCAGCAGGAGGGCCGGGCCGCTCAGGATAAGCAGAGCGCGGCGCATTGCGGAATGGGTATCGGACATGAGCTTTCTCCGGAGCTGTTCCGGCGGGCCGGGGCCCGGCCCGCCGGGGAGCGTTGTTCCCGCGCGGTCCGCACGGACGGGGCGCGGAAAGGGCGTGGCCGCTACAGCACCACGTCACCCACATAACGCCGCTTGATGGAAAAGTGCTTTTTCCAGCGGGCGGGCGCGCGCAGACCCGTGATGTATTCTTCGTCGGGGTCTCCGGCCGGGAAGACCACCGGGGCATTGGCCGGATTCCAGACGCCTTTTTTGCGGCGTTCCTCGCGCTGGTCGATAAGCCAGTCGTTGTAGCTTTCAAAGACGATATGGCCTTCAAAGCCGTCCAGGGTGGCGGCGCGGATGCGGCCGTCGAATTCCAGGTATTTTTCGATCATCCGCTGATCGGGCATTTCCGCGTCCACGTCGTTTTTGTAACCGGCTTCCTCCAGTTCCTTGCCGGCCACGGCCGCGAAAATGCGCTGGTCGCGCCGGGAGAGCAGGTCTTTGTAAATGCCCACGTATTTGTCGCTGATGGGTTTGCCCAGCGGGGCGTGGTCGCGCGAAGCGCCGCGCGCCTGACAGAGGTCGGTTTTATAGAAGTCGAACATGCCGTCCTCGAAGTCTTCGCCCAGGAATTCGCACACGCCGCGCATGACCCTTTGCGGTTCGCGCACCAGCTCCTCGTACTTCACGTCCAGCCAGAGTCCCTTGTCCCGCAGGGGTTCGCGCCACTCCTTGACCGCGTTCCAGCAGCGTTTCCAGGAATGGGCCGCGCAATAAATGTTGGTGGGTCCGAAGGATGATTCCATGTAGTCCACGCAGGAGTCGCGGCCGTCGCGCGTGATATAGATAAATTGCGCATCCGGAAAGTCATGGTGCATGGGACCCACAAAATAGAGATTGTGCGGCGTCTTCTCACCCCAGCGCGGCTTGTCCGCGTACCGGGCGAAGCGCAGGTGCATGCCCGCGTAGAGCCCGGCGAAGCTGCGTTCCGGAGCCAGCTCCAGCACTTCGTCCACAATGGTGCGGGGATTGACCTTCATGCCCCAGAAGGGGGTCTTCAGACCGAAAACCATTTCCTCGGCCAGGACGCGGAAATTGCTTGCCTGGGAGAGGTCGCCGTAGGTGTGCAGATAGGGATGGAAGCGCGGGTAGTACCAGACCACTTCGGGCACGGCGATGCGTGAATGGCAGCCAAGCAGGGCCATGACCAGGGTGGTGCCGGAGCGTTCGGCGCCGATCATGAAAATGGGGCGTTCCTTGAGGCGGATAGGCATGGAATTCCTCCTGTGCCGGTGAAAAGGTTAGATGCAGGCGCGCAGGATGATGAACGCGCCCACCACGATGCAGACCACGGAAACCACTTTCTTGAGGGATGCCTGTGAGATGCTGTGGGCCAGACGCGCGCCGACCGTGACCCCGACCAACTCGGCGGCGGTGACCCAGACGGCGGCGTCGGCGTCGATGAAGCCGTGGGCCAGATTGCCCGCGCTGCCGGACAGGGCGGCGGTGATCTGGATGACCTGGCTGGTGGCGATGGCCGTGAGGGGTGAAAAGCCGAGGATGACCATGAGCGGCACGGAGAGCACCGGACCGCCGACGCCGGTCAGACCGGAGCCGAAGCCCACCGCGCCGCCGATGGTCAGCAGAAGCAGCTTTTGCCTGAAATTCCCCCGGCCTTTCATGGCCCGGTATTCCGGCGAACCGCCCTTGGCCGGAAAGAGGGCATAGACGCCCGCGAAGATGATCACGGCCCCCAGCAGCAGGTCGAGCAACCAGGCCGGGGCCGCCGCGTTGGCCAGGGAACCGGGGTAACCGCAGAGCAGGCCGCCCAGACAGACCGGAATGGTGATGCGCCAGTCGATGCTGCCGTGCCGCTGGAAAAGCCAGGTGCCCAGCAGGCCGGTAAAGATGAAGCTGAACAGCGCCGTGCCCATGGCCGTATGGGTGGAAAGCCCGGCCAGGGCGCTGAGGGCCGGAATCAGCAGAATGCCGCCCACGCCCACAGTGCCGATGAGCCCTCCGACAAAGACAGCCGCCGCCAATAACAGTAGAAACATAATCCTCTCCACGGTTGTGATGCCATGGAAGAGCAATCAGCATGCCAGGTTGATTTTTATTTATAATATGCTGTTATTATTATGTATTTTATGAATAGTCCGGATGCTTCTCCATGCGGAATCTGCAATTTTAGAGTGAATGCTTCCAAATATGAGGGGTCCGGTGCGGGGCTTTGGTCCGGGTGCGGACTTTCATTGTGCATTGCGCGAGATAAGGCTATGCTCTCTCCTTCGTACATTTTTATCCGCAGGAAAAGCATGAGCGCATCGTTTGAAGATTTGGCCTTGTCCAGGGAACTTCTGGACGCCGTTAAGGATTTGGGCTTTGAGGAGCCTTCCCCCATTCAGATTCTGGCCATTCCGTCCCTGCTGGCCGGACGGGATGCGCTGGGGCAGGCGCAGACGGGCACCGGCAAGACGGCGGCCTTCGGTTTGCCCATTCTGGAAAAGACCAGTGCCGGAAAAGGCGTGCAGGCCCTGGTGCTCTGTCCCACGCGCGAACTGGCCATTCAGGTGGCCGAAGAACTGAACAGGCTGGCCGCCCGCAAGCGGGACATCGCGATTCTGCCCATTTACGGCGGGCAGTTCATCGAGCGGCAGATCCGCGCCCTGGGCAAGGGCGCGCAGGTGGTGGTGGGCACGCCGGGCCGGGTCATCGACCATTTGCAGCGCGGCACGCTGCGCCTGGACGGTCTGGCCTGCATTGTGCTGGACGAAGCGGATGAAATGCTGGACATGGGCTTTCGCGAAGATATTGAAGCCATTCTGGAGCAAACCCCGGCGGGCTGCCAGCGGGTGCTGTTTTCGGCCACCATGCCGACGCCTATCCTGGAGTTGAGCAAACGTTTCCTGCGCGAACCGGAGATGCTGACCATCGCCCACAAGATGCTCACCATCCCGGCCATTGAACAAACCTACTACGAGGTGCGGCCGTACCAGAAAATGGACGCGCTGTGCCGGGTGCTGGATTCGCAGGGATTCCGCAAGGCTCTGGTCTTCTGTTCCACCAAGCGCAGCGTGGATGAAGTGAGCACGCATCTGCAACAGCGGGGCTATCAGGCCGACGGCCTGCACGGCGACTTGGCCCAGCCGCAACGCGACCGGGTCATGCAGCGCTTCCGCGCCGAAGGCATCGACATTCTGGTGGCCACGGACGTGGCGGCGCGCGGCATCGACGTGGACGACGTGGACGCGGTGATCAACTACGACATGCCGCACGACGTGGAAAAATACGTGCACCGCATCGGGCGTACCGGCCGGGCCGGACGCGTGGGCAGCGCCTTCACCTTCGTCACCCTGCGCGAGCATTACAAATTGCGCGACATCATCCGCTGCACCAAGGCCCGCATCACCCAGGGCCGCCTGCCCACCCTGCGGGATGTGGACAATATCCGCACTTCGCGGCTGCTGGAGGAAGTGCGCCAAACCGTCGAGGCCGGCACTCTGGACCGCTGGCTGCTGCTGGTGGAGGAATTTCTGGCCGAGCAGTTCCCGGAAGGCGAGATCACCGGCCGCGATATGTCCGCCGCCCTGCTCAAGCTGCTGATGCAACGGGATTTCGGCAAGCAGGACAGCGCCGACGCGCCTGACGTCTTTGCCGAGGAAGCCCGGCGGCCTCCCCGGGAAAGCGCGCGGAACCATGCGGCGAAAGGCAGGCCGGAGCCGCGCGCCCGGGAACAGAGGAACGCCGCGCCCATGACCAAGCTGCGGCTCAGCGTGGGGCACGCCAACAAGGTTTCCCCCCGTGAGCTGGTGGGGGCCATCACCGGCGAGTGCGGCATCTCCAGCCGTCATATCGGGGCCATCGGCATCCGCAAACAGTTCAGCGTGGTGGAGGTGGCCGAGGATCTGGCCGAGGACGTGCTGGCCGTGTTCAACAGGGGCGTGTTCATCTGCGGAATGCGGGTGACCGCGCAAGTGGACGACGGCGGGGCGGAGAGTCCGTATCCGCGCAAGGCCAGAAGCTTCGGCGCGCGCCGTCCGCACTCCGGCGCTTATGCCAAAAAGCCCCGCGGCTCCACGACGAGCCGGCGGGAGGGGTAGACTCCGGCCGGGCGGCCTCCGGCCATGACGCGGCGGGGGCGGACAGCAGGGCGGGCTGGCGTCGTCGGCTCGGAGCAAAGTCTGTATTGCCAATGCCGCGCCTGTATGTGTATGCTGCGTTCCATGCGCATACTCGTTTTTTCGCGCCGCGCTTCCGTGTGCCGTCTGCTCGTCGGCGCCTGGCTGTTCGGCCTCGTCTGCTTTTTCAGCGGTCCGTCTTTGACTGCGGCTCAGGCCGCGTCCCGCGCCGGTGACATGAAGTCTCCTCCCGCGCCCTTGTATACGGGGGAACGCGCTCCGGACACCAAGGACGCGCATCTGGGCCTGCCCGATGCGGTCAGCATGCCCGAAGCCGTGCAGCGTGCCCTGAAGTTCAATCCCAGCCTGGGCGCGCAGGAATCCCAGAGCCGTTCCTCGGAAGAGGGGCGCAAGTCGGCGCGCGGGGCCTTCGGTCCCAAGCTGGGCATGAGCTACACGGCGATCAAGCAGGAGAAAAAAAACTCGCCCGCCAGCACGCGTCCGCCGGAACTGGGCACTTACAGCTGGGCCGTGGAAATCTCCCAGCCGGTCTTTCAGGGCTTCAAGCTGCTGGCCACCTACCAGAAGGCCGCGCTTCAGGCCGACAGCGACAAGGCCGCTTTGCGTAATGCCGAACTGGCCATGACCGAGCAGGTCCAGACCTATTTTCTCAATTATCTGCGCGCCGAGGAAAACGTGCGCAGCGAGCGCGATTCCCTGGCCCGGTTGCGCGACCAGTTGCGCATCACCACGGCTTTTTATGACGTGGGCCTGCGTCCGCGCCTGGACGTGCTTCAGGCCGAGGTCAACGTGAGCCAGGCGGAAAATCTGCTGATCCAGGCGGAGAACAACCGCGACACCTATCTGGCCATGCTCAATACTCTGCTGGGCCTGCCGGCCACGGCCAGGGCAAATTACACGGGCAAGCTGGCTCACGTGCCTTTCCGGCGTTCGCTGGAGCAGTGCCTGGAAATCGCCTACCGCCAGCGGCCGGATCTTTACATGGCGGCCAAGTCCGTGGAAATCGCGGGCAAGGACCAGCGCGTGGTCCAGAGCGACTATTATCCGCAGGTGGAGGCCTATTACAACATCAACCAGACCGGCAACACCCCGGATCTGCAAAAATCCGGCGACCGGGGTTCGCGCGGCTCCACCTGGGAGGTGGGGGCGCGGGCCACCTGGAACGCTTTTCAGTGGGGCGCCACCTATTACGCCGACAAACAGGCGGGCTGGCTGGTGACCAAGATGCGCTACGAAGAGGAAAATCTGAAGCTCAATGTGGGCTACGACATCAAGTCCAAGCTGCTGGCCGTGCATGAGGCTGAAAAGCGCATTTCCGTGGCGGAAAAGGGCGTGGAGCAGGCCACGGAGGCCTACAACGTGGCCCTGGCCCGCTATCAGGAGCAGGTGGGCACCAACTTCGACGTGCTGGACGCCTCTTCCAAGCTGACCACGGCCCAGGCCTCGCTGACCGGCGCCAAAGCCGACTACCTCACGGCCCTGGCCCAGATTTACGTGGCCATGGGCGAATTTCATCCAGATCTGATGCGGCGCTGATCCATACCGATCCATACGGAGCGCGTCCCGTTTGCGGCGCGACAAGAACAGACGACGGCAGGCATGAACGAACCCTATCTTAGCATCACCCCCTTGGGGGGTCTCGGCGAAATCGGCCTCAACTGCCAGCTCTGGGAGACAGAGGGCGGTGTGGTCATGGTGGACTGCGGGCTGATGTTCCCGGACGACGCCCATCTGGGCGTGGACGTGGTCATTCCGCATTTCGGCGCGGTGAGCGCCGTCAAGGACAGGCTGCTGGGCATCGTGCTCACCCACGGGCATGAGGACCACATCGGCGCATTGCCCTGGCTGGTGCCGGAACTCAAGGGCACCCGCATCTACGGTTCGCGTTTCACCCTGGCCCTGGTGGAGCACAAGCTGCGCGAACACGAGATTCTGGACTGGGTGGAGCTTTGTCCGGTGGACGCGAAGACGGTGCTGCCCCTGGGCGATCTGACCTTTCATTTCTTTCCGGTCTGTCACTCCATCCCTGAGGGCTTCGGCCTGGGCGTGGAAACGCCGGTGGGCCGGGTGGTGCACAGCGGCGACTTCAAGATTGATCCCCATCCGCTGGGCGGCTCGGGCACGGACCTGCGGCTGTTCCGGGACTTCGCCGGGCCGGAGGGCGCGCGCCTGCTGCTTTCGGATTCCACCAACGTCATGCGCGAGGGCCGTTCGCTCACCGAGCGGGAGGTCAAGGATTCTCTGGGCAAGGTGTTCGATTCGGCCAAGGGGCGCATCGTCATCACGCTCTTTTCCAGCCATATCCAGCGTATCCAGGAAGTCTTCGACCTGGCCCGCGAGCGCGGGCGTACGGTGGTCATCAGCGGCAAATCCTTGGCCAACAATATTGAAATGGCGCGGGATCTGGGCTTCGCCAAGCTGCCGCCCTCCTTTTTCAACGCCCACAACGGCGTGCCGGACCTGCCGGACGACCAGCTGGTGCTGGTGGTCACCGGCGCGCAGGGCGAGCCCCTTTCGGCCCTGTCGCGCATGGTTCTGGGCGGGCACCGCCAGCTCTGTATCCGCAAAGGCGATACCGTGGTCATGAGTTCGCGCATGATTCCGGGCAACGCCAAGGCCATTTCCCGCCTGATCAATGAGATGTACCGCCTTGGCGCGGAAGTGCTCTATGAAAGCGTGCACGCCATCCACGCCTCGGGCCACGCCCACAGCGAGGAATTGCGCGAAATGCTGCTGGCCGTGCGGCCCGAGCATTTCGTGCCGGTGCATGGCGAATACCAGCACCTGGTCAAGCACGGCCGCCTGGCCGAAAGCTGCGGCGTGGACCCGGAAAAAATTATCATTCTGGAGGACGGCCGTCCGCTGACAGTTCTGCCCGACGCTTTCCGCCTGGAGGACCGCGTGCCCGTGGAATGCACCCTGGTGGACGGCAAGGGCGTGGGCGACGTGGGCTCCGCCGTGCTCAAGGAGCGGCGCATCCTGGGCGACGAGGGTATGGTCATCGTGGTGCTGGTGGTGGATTCGGAGACGGGCAGCGTGCTGCACGGGCCGGAAATGATTTCCAAGGGTTTTGTCTTCGAGCAGCACTACAGCCATTTGCTGGAAGACGCCAAATGCCTGGTGCTGGACGAAATCGAAGCGGCCCGGCCCGGCCAGCTCACCCGCATGCAGGAGGGCATCCGTTCCTCCCTGCGGCGCTTCTTCCGCCGTGTGCTGGAACGCGACCCGGTGGTGGTGCCGATCATCAGCCAGGTCTGAGCCGGACGGGAGTCTGAACTATCCGGCATGATTCTTGCTTTGCCATAGGCAGGAGCTTCGGGCTGAAAAATATGCCGCCCGGCTCCGGGAGGCTGCCATGGCAAGACAAATGATCGTCAACAATACGCCGTATGCGTTGCTGAGCGCCGCCCTGCTGGGCTGCGCCTGCTTTTTCGCCGTCATGCTCTGGCAGGGCGGGAGCGGGCGGATGCCGCGCGCGGGGCAGGATGAATATGTGCCCAATTTCGCGGTGCAGGCCCAGGTGGTGCACGTGGTGCGCGTCATCCCGCTGGCCGGGAGATCTTTGCGCAGCCCTTGTGCGAATCCGGACGCGGAGTCGTCACGTTAGCGACGCGCGCGAGCCGTTCACGGCGAAACCGTGGCAGAAGCGCGGACAAGCCCCGCTTCTCGCAATCCGGAGCTTGTCCGCGTGTCGCCCGCCGCACCGCCCTTTCTCCCTCGGGAAGCGCCCCTTCCCCCCCCCTCTCTGGCGCCATATAATGGCGTGTGCCGCACTCCGTCTTGACCAAGGCGCATTCGTGTCCTATCTATGAACACTACTCCTCACCGTTGTGAGCGTTAATGGGCCTCTGCGGGCGCCCCGTACTTCTGAAACGAAGGTATTGCCTCCACTATGAATTGGGATTGGGATAAATTACAGGAAAAGCGGCAGCGGCAGCAGGGGCAGAATCCGCCCCCCAGACCTCCCCAGAATCAGGACAACGACGACGCTGAGCACGAGCAACCGCGCGCGCGGCGTACCCCTTTCGGCAAGGGCGGCGGGCCGGATACGAACCCGTTCAAGCGCCTCTCGCAGATGCGCGTGCCCAACGGCCGCGCGGTGCTGCTGGTGCTTCTGGCCGTGGTGGTTCTCTGGCTGTTGTCGGGCATCTATATTGTTAATCCCGACGAGCAGGGCGTGGTGCTGCGCTTCGGCCAGTATGACCGCACGGAGGGTCCCGGTCCGCATTATGCCTGGCCCGTGCCCATTGAAACGGTCTACAAGCCGCAGGTCACCCAGGTGCTGCGCAGTGAGGTGGGCTTCCGCTCCGTGGGGCAGTCCACCACCTTCCAGCAGGGACAGGTGCGGACCATCCCCGAGGAAGCCTCCATGCTCACGGGCGATGAAAACATCGTCAATGTGCAGTTCAGCGTGCAGTACAAGATCAGTGATCCCGTACAATACCTTTTTAATGTCAGCGCGCCCACGGCTTTGGTGCGCAACGCCGCTGAGGCGGCCATGCGCGAGGTCATCGGCAACAGCCAGATCGATTCGGCCATCACCGACGGCAAGCTGAAGATCCAGAGTGAGGCCACCCAGTTGCTGCAGCAGATCCTCAACCGCTACGGCGCGGGCATTCAGGTTCTCGCGGTGCAGTTGCAGGACGTGCATCCGCCGCAGGAGGTCATTGACGCCTTCAAGGATGTGGCCAGCGCTCGTGAGGACAAAAGCCGGATCATCAACGAGGCCGAAGCCTACCGTAACGAACTTCTGCCCAAGGCCAGGGGGCAGGCTGCGGCCATGCTCAACCAGGCGCAGGCCTACAGCGCCACCCGCATACGCAACGCCGAAGGCGACGCCGCGCGCTTCGACGCCCTGCGCCTGGAATATGAGAAGGCCCCCGCGGTCACCAAGCAGCGGCTGTACTATGAAACTATGGAAGAAATTCTGGCAGGCGCGGGCGAGAAGGTGCTGATGGACGGCGCTGCCGCCTCCCGCGTGCTGCCCTATCTGCCGCTGCCCGGCCTGAGCGCGCCGCAGGCGCCCAAGGATTTCAAGACCCCCCAGGCTTCCCAGATCATCCAGAATCCGAAGCCCGTGGAGAAACACTGATATGCGTAACAATCCGCTGCTTCTGATCGTTCTGGCCCTTGTGATCCTGGCTCTGGGAAGCCAGTGCTTCTTCACCGTGCATCAAACCCAGAAAGCCTTGGTGCTGCAACTGGGCGATCCGCTTTCGGAGGTGTACGGTCCGGGCCTGCATTTCAAGCTGCCTTTCATTCAGAACGTGGTCTATTTCGACTCCCGCGTGCTGGATTACGAAGCGCGTTCGCGCGAGGCCTTCACTGTGGACAAAAAGGCCATTGTGCTGGACAACTACGCCCGCTGGAAGATCATCAATCCTCTCCAGTTCTACCGTACCATGCGGAGCATACCGGGCGCGCAGGCGCGCCTGGACGACGTGGTCTATTCACAACTGCGGGCGCTGGTGGGCGCGTACACCCTCACCGAGGTGGTTTCCTCGCACCGCGCGGCCATCATGAAGGAAGTGACCGACAAGGTCTCGGACCTGATGAAGCCCTACGGCGTGGAAGTGCTGGACGTGCGCATCAAGCGCACGGACCTGCCGGCGGAAAACCAGCGCGCCATTTTCGGCCGCATGCGCGCCGAACGCGAGCGGCAGGCCAAGCAATACCGGTCGGAGGGCGAGGAGGAATCCACGCGCATCCGTTCCGACGCCGACCGTCAGCGCTCCGTGATTGTGGCCGAAGCCGCCCGTGAAGCGCAGGTCGAGCGCGGCAAGGGCGACGCCCAGGCCGCGGGCACCTATGCCGAGGCCTACAGCAAGTCTCCTGAATTTTATGCCTACCAGCGTTGGCTGGAGGCTATGCGCAAGTCCTTTAAGGACAATAGCAAGATGGTGCTTTCCAACGAAGCGCCCTTGCTTAATCTGCAACACTGATGACGCGGTTCCTCCGCGTTATGGAGTATTCCCATGCCTGTTTTTGCGGAAATATATGAACGCATCAAACTGGCGACCAGCAGCCGCACCCAGGTGGAACTGGCTGAAGTGCTGGATATTCGCCAGTCAAGCATCTCAGACGCCAAGAGGCGCAATTCCGTGCCCGGCGACTGGTATATGAAGCTTTTTGAAAAATACGGACTCAACCCCGACTGGCTCAAGCAGGGCGTCGGGCCCATGTACCTGCGCACCGAGCAGGGCTACATGCCGCAGGACGCGCCGGCCTCCCTGGCTGAAAGCGCGGCCTATTACGGCGATGCTCTGGCCAAGAATTCCGTGTGTACGGAATATGACATGCAATGCGCCTACAGTGACAAGAAACCCCGGCCCGAGCTGACGGCGGCGGGCAAAATTTCGCTGCCGCTTTCTCTGGGACGCGAGGGGCTGCTGGTGCTGCGCATGCGCGGGGCCAACATGAGCCCGCTCATCCTGCCCGGAGCGCATCTGGGCGTGGACACGCTGGACACCAACGTGGTTTCCGGCCAGATCTACACCCTGTTCGCCCCCAATGAGGGCCTGATGCTGCGCCGGGTGTTTCTCAACGGTACGCAGGACGGCTATCTGCTGCGCTCCGAATCGTCGGATTTCCCCGAAACCTCACTGACGCCCGATCTGCTTTCCAAGCGTCTGCTGGGGAAGGTCGTCTGGATTCTTCAGGAGTTCTAAGCCATGTCCTGCTGGCAGCCGCGGCGTCAAAGCGGGCGTTTTCGCCGGATGTTTGGCCCGCGCTGTTTTCTGCTGACCCTCTGTCTTCTGCTCGCCGCCTGCGGCGGCGCACAAACGGCTTCCACGCCGCCCGCCGCGGGCGCGACGAGCGACAGCTTGACGGAACGCGATCTGCCGCCCCAGGCGGCGGACGTTCCCGTCGCGATACCTTCAGCATCCATTGAATCTTCCGGGCTTCCCGCAGACCCCGCGATTCCAGCTCCCGTTGCGCCCGCTGTTCCTGCGGCGCCGGAAGCGGCCCCGCAGGCCGTGGTCCCGGCCGCTGAGGCGGCGGACCACAACGGGAGCCAGGCCGGAATGCAGACGATGGCCCCGGTCTGGCGGCCCCTGGCCGACCGTCTGGCCGTTGACGGCCTGTCCGGGCCGCGAGTGGACGCGCTGCTGGCCACCCTGGCCGCCACGCCAAGCCAGTCCCCCATGGGCCGGAAAATGCGCGAGCTGTACATGCGGCGCTTTTTCCCCAAGCCACCTTCGGGCAAGCCCGCGCCACGCTACTACAAGGGTGTGGTCACACAGAAAAACGCCCGACTCTGCCGGGAATTCATCGCGGCCAATGCCCAGGCCTTTGCCCATGCCGAGGCCCGCTACGGCGTGCCGCCGGCCATCGCCGCATCCCTGCTCTTTGTGGAGACGCGCCTGGGCAAGGTGCTGGCCGATGTGCCGGAAAACGCCTTCTATACCCTGGCCAGCATGTCCGTGAGCCGCCAACCGCAAGACATCAGCGACTGGCTGCCGCGCATGCCCGGTTATGAAGAGCATCTGGACTGGTTTGCCGAAACCATGCCCAAGCGCGCGGACTGGGCCTACAAGGAAGTGCGCGCCCTGGTGCAGCACCTCTTGCGCGACAACGCGGACCCGCGTTCTCTGCCCAGCTCCATTTACGGGGCCGTGGGCCTCTGCCAGTTTATGCCGTCCAATATCGCCGTGTATGGCGCGGACGGCGACGGCGACGGCAGGGTGGATCTGTTCAGTGTGCCGGACGCGGTGGCCAGCCTGGCCAACTATCTGGCCAAACATGGCTGGAAAGCGGGAATTTCACGGGCCCGTCAGCACAAGCTGCTGATGGCCTACAATCACTCACAGACCTACGCCAATACCATTCTGGCCCTGAGCGATCTGGTGGCGCAGCCTCCGGTTCCGGCTTCTAAGGGCGCGGCGGCCAAAAGGTAGCTGTATGAAAGACATGGCGCTGGTGATTACCGGCATGGGCGCGGTCACCCCCATTGGCATCGGCGTGCCCGCGTACTGGGCAAATCTGGTCAACGGAACCTGCGGCATCGGTCCGGTCACGCGTTTTGACGCCTCGGGCCTGCCTGTGCGCATTGCCGCCGAAATCCGGGATTTCGATCCCTCCGTTCTCCTGCCCCGCACTGTGGCCCGGAGCACTTCCCCCTTTATGCAGTATGCCTTTGCGGCGTCGGAAGAAGCCCTGCGCGACGGCGGTCTTGACGCGGAGGCCGTGGCCGCCGAGGCGGAACGCGTGGGCGTGGTCATGGGCACGGCCATGGACGGCGTCACCACTGTGGCGCGCACCCAGGATGCATTCCGGACCAGCGCCACCCATAAGGTCAGCCCCCATTTCGTCCCCATGGCCATCGGCAATACGGCGGCGGCGCAGGTGGCCATCATCCACGGCATGCGCGGCCCCAGCCTGACCCTGAACACGGCCTGCTCCGCTGGCGGCGACGCCCTGATGACGGCAGCCATGCTGCTGCGCTCCGGCGAGGCCGACGCCGTGCTGGCCATGGGCGGAGAAAGCATTTTATGCCCGATTGTGGTTTCCAGCCTGGCGCAGGCCAAGGCGCTTTCGCGCCGCAACGACGAGCCGCGCACGGCCTGCCGCCCCTTTGATCTCAACCGGGACGGCTTTGTCATCGGCGAGGGCGGCGGCGCCCTGCTGATCGAAACCGAAGCGCACGCCCTGGCGCGCGGCGCGGACGTCAAGGCGGTGCTTGCGGGCTGGGGCAATACCATCGACGGGCATCACATCACCGCCCCGGAACCGCGGGGAGCGGGCGCTGCGGCCTGCATGCGCGCGGCCCTGCGACGGGCCGGGCTGCGTCCGAAGGACATCGGCTACATCAACGCGCACGGCACGTCCACCATGCTGGGCGACCGGGCCGAAACCCTGGCCATCAAAAACGTGTTTGGAGGTGTGGAGGGCGCGCCGCCAGTCAGTTCCACCAAGGGGGCCACGGGGCATCTGATGGGCGCGGGCGGGCTCACCGAAGTCATCGCCTGCATCCAGGCCATCCGCCGGGGGCTTCTGCCGCCCACCCTGAATTATTCCACGCCCGATCCGCTTTGCGATCTGGACTATGTGCCTAATACGGCGCGTCCCGCCGATGTGCGCGCGGCCATGTCCAATTCGCTGGGCTTTGGCGGACAGAATTCCAGCATTATCGTGACCCGCTATCCGGCATAGGACAATTTCTTCTTGAAATTGCCCCGGCAGCCGCGTAGGCGTATGCGAAATTCGCTTTCGCCGTGAAGCGTTGAAGCGGGCGTTTCAAAAGATCTAGATGTAATGTTCCAATAGGTTGTTCACCCTGCCTCAAGCCGGTAAAGCTGGAGTTGACAGACAACAGTAAACCGAGCCGAGGACAGGGTGAACAGCCATAAGAATGCCAAATTGACTGCACGCGGTCGA